>CAXGUU010000039.1:0-16889 GCA_964012875.1 uncultured bacterium | reverse complement strand
ACTGGATTGCGTACTCTTCCCGCCCTGTTCAGCGGTCGCAAACAAACAAGCGCCTCGCACGGGACAGTACGCTGCAGCTCTTGTGCGCCTACTCGGGCCTGTCCCTGGATAAGCCGTACTAGCCCCACCCGCAAGGCATTCGACAGCACCATTTTAGAACCCGATTGGCTTAAAGACCCTGTTGCCTCAACCGGTATCTGCTGCAAGACTTTCCACACCACAATAACGTCGAGACCGCTTCTAGTCATGAAATTGGAAACCCTGTTGCCCCTCGGAAAGGTTGACCCGGGATTACGCGAACCGGGAACGCCTTTTGATATCCATACCGTGGGCGAACAGGCCGCGCAGGTTGAATCCTTGGGCTACGACGCGGTCATGTTCGAGGAAACGAAACATGATCCCTACCTGGTCATGGGGCTCGCTGCTGCAGCGACGACGACCCTGGGTATCGGTACGGCGGTTGCCATCGCCTTTCCACGAAGTCCCGCAGTGACTGCGATGAGTGCCTGGTCGTTGCAGAAACTGTCCAGAGGTCGCTTTACACTTGGCCTGGGCACCCAGGTGCGCGGCCATATTCAGCGGCGTTTCGGCATGAAATGGTCGCCACCGGGTCCGTGGATGCGCGAATATGTCGAGGCGGTAAGAGCTGTTTGGCAGGCATGGCAGCGGGGCGATCAGCCGGGATTTCATGGCGAGCATTACGATATCTCGCTGACAGTGCCGTTGTTTGATCCCGGTCCCATAGAACATCCGGATATTCCCATTCACCTCGCCGCGGTGAATCCCTACATGTGCCGGGTTGCCGGCGAAGTGGCAAACGGTGTCCGACCGCATCCGGTTTGCACCGCCCGCTATATCGCTGATGTCATGTGGCCGGCAGTGCGCAAAGGCGCTGAGCTGCGGGGGCGAAATCTGGATGACTTCGCTGTGAGCATAAAGCCCCTGATCGCTGCCGCCGACGACGAAAAAGTGCTCGCAGAGAAGATTCGGGATGTGCGGGCCAGGGTCGCCTTTTATGCTTCTACCCCGGCTTATCGTGCAGCTTTCGCGGCACATGGCCTCGGCGATCTAGCCGATGAGTTGAAGCACCTGTCCCGTGCCCAGCGGTGGGAGGAAATGCCGGCCTATATCGATGATGAGGTGCTGCATACCTATGCCTGTGTCGGTACCTATGATCAGATCGGCGATATCCTCGCAGAACGCTATGGCGGCATCGTGACCAATGTCGAATTCAGCGTTCCTGTAAACAATGAGGCTGATGCAGAGCGATTAGGAGGCTTGATCGCCCGCTTGCGTGCGGCCTGAGTCGCGCTGCCGCGCTGGGTTGCGCTCAGTCGCAATCAACGGAACGCGCTATTTCAGACGCAGTAGCTCGATACCCAGCGTCAGCAGCACAAAACCGGCACCGAGTTGGAATATGCGCGACTGGATGATCTTGATCACCGGATAGCGCGCTGCCCAGCCGTGAATAGCATGCCGAAACAAGGGCACAAACTGCAGCGCGACCGCGCTACCGATTAAAACAGCAGCAACTACGTGCTTCAGCATCGGGTAGTCGATAAAGATGCCCAATTTCAGACTCCTGCGTATTCAGTGTTTCCGAGGCAATGTCTATTTCCTGCTGCCGTCGGGACCTTCGATCACGCTGCCGCCGACGCCGTAGGTCCGCCCGCGAAAATGGCAGACTGTCTCGCCGCTATCGCTTCGGACGACGACCTCATACATGCCGGTCCGCCGAGTGCGATTGCCCTCGCTGGCCTCTGCAATCAACCGTTCGCCCGCCTGCGCGGGACGGAGAAAATCTATATTCGCATGCATTGCGACATGTGATTCATTGTGGGAATTGCTGGCGAATGCCATGGCAGTGTCGGCGAGTGCGAACATCAGACCGCCATGGCAAACCGCATGCCCCTGCAACATCCATTCCTTGACTTCCATCGACATGCGCGCGTAGCCCGGGCGGATTTCGTCGAGTTCAATACCAAGCTCCTTCGATGCTGTGTCGCGCCCATACATTGCGGCCGACGCGGTTTCGGCCAGCGCTTGTTTCTCGGTGGGCGGGGCGGCGCTCATGGACGGCCGGCAACTTCAATTGCCGCGGCAAGGCTCGCCGGATCGGAAAAACACAATTCGTGGCTGCCCTGAATCTGCACCAGTCGGAACAGTCCGAGTTTTTCGCTCAGGCGCGGATGCCAGCCCAGGCTTTGTGGCAGGGCGGTATCTTCGGTGCAGTTGATGAACGATTTCGGTGTTTCGAAGGCGGCAGGTGGGCGCGTCAGGCGAATCGGGTCACGAAAAGTGTTCAGCGGATGAGGATTCAATTGCTCGAAGGCGGCCGTTGCGACCTCCAGCGTCGCGTCGTTGATAAACGCATCACGCCAGATGGGGAAAGGCAGCATCGCGCCGCCATCCGCCTCAACCAGGGTGTCGAACAGTTCGACGTAGTGAGGCGGGACCATATCATTTAATGACTCCCCGTCGTTTGGCACGAATGCATTCCAATAGACCAGCCGTTGGATGCGATCAGGCATGCGGTCGGCGATGCCGGTGATGATCATGCCGCCATAGCTATGACCAACCAGTACGAAGTTCTTGAGACCGTTTGTTTCAATGAACTCGGCGATTGAATCGATCGCCTGATCCAGTCCGGTCTCTTTCGAGTCACCGTCACGATTACCGGCAACTGTTGGCAGGTAGACCTCATGCCCCATCTCCCGCAATGGTGCTGCGGTCGGTTCGAACAGGCTGCCGTCGTGCCAGGCGCCGTGAACGATGATATAGGTCGACATCGTAATCCCCCTGATAGGTGCTTCCGGCGAGTTAATTGGTTTCTACCAGAATTTCCCGGTAGGACTTTCCGCCCGTGCTCTTGGCTTTGCGGTTAGCTGTCACACAATGGTTTTTGTCGTTTGTAGAGACGAGGTCATTGCCGTCCAGTTTCAGCGCGAATGTCGAGCCGGTGGTCGCATTGAAGGTGGCGAGGTCGGCGCCGTCGCTGTCATGGACCTCGAAAGGCGCGCTATCGAGGACGTGAAAAACGTAATCATGCGAGTGCGCGTGGAACGGTGTTTCTTCGCCCGGTTCGAGCGTGAATTTCCATAAGATATTTGTTTCATTCTCGAAGCCTTTCGTCGTAACCACATCACCCACTCTGTTTTCCCCAATTGGTCGCTTTCGCCTTGTGATTGTCGCCAAGATTAACCCGAATCGCCTCTTGGTCGATGAATTCACAACCGTTAAGATTCTGAGCGAACATCCGAATCGAGCGATTTGGGTGTTATGTCGAGCGTTGTCGGCAGATCAGAGTAGGCTGGGAATGAGCCTTGCCCGCGGTTTCGCACGTATAGCACGGATTAAAATCCTCGGTGCCGCGACCGCACATCATTCAGCTTCGATCCAGTTGAGCTGTTGTCCAATTGAAATCCCAAGCTCGCGGATTCGACCCGAGGCCAGCTCGAGCGTATTGCGGGCCCTGGCAGCGACCGAGACTCGCCACGGAGGCACGGATTCGACCGTCTTAACAACAATAAAGTCGCGATCGAAGTAGACAAGATCTATCGGGAACCGCATAAAAAATGTATGCACGCTTCCGCAGTAATCAATCAAAAGTGCATCGTCTTCACTCATTGCGCTCCGTCCCATGAGGCCCACGAATCGTTCCAACGGCGAGGTTGTACGCCGTACATTCCTGATTATTGGGCCTTCTGCGGCGGTATTGACGAGGTGGCCGGTGATCATCGTTGCAGTTAGTTTGTGCGAGCTCGATATCCGTTGAGTTTGTTCACCGAGTGGCCGAAATCCAAAGGCGTCGGGAATGTCACCCAATCTGTTTAGCTGAGCAGGCTGTGATTACGCCGTTATCGATTGGCTTGAATCAAGAGTTCGTATATTCTCGAGCCCCGCTAGAGGGTGGGCAATCCGCCCGGCAGTATGGAGACACTCAATGTTAAAAAAACAGTTTAAACAACTTGGCCAGGGAATGACCGAGTACATTATCATTGTCGCGCTGATCGCTATTGCCGCTATTGCGATTTATGGTTTTTTCGGCGACACGATTCGTGGACAAATGGGCATTATGACGGCTGAACTTGCTGGCACCACGACTAGCGACGATTTTGAAGACAAGCAGACCAGCGAGTCGACTGCGGCACGCGGCCTGTCGGACTTTTCTCAGAATACAAAATAGCCTTAGTGGTCTAGCGCGCATGTTTAGCGCGTCTTAAGCCTCCTTATGAAGGCGCCAAATCGCCGACGGCATCAGCGAGGCCAAGCCGCGGTGATGACGTACCTCTTCGCCACGGTATTAGTTGTCGCCGCGTTGTCGTTGTACAGAACAGGTCGGTTAACCTCTGACAAAATGGAACTGCAGAACGCCGCTGATGCGCTAGCGTTCAGCGTCTCGACGGTGGAAGCTCGGGACCTCAATTTCGCGGCCTACACTAATCGGGCCATGGTCGCGAACGAAGTGGCTATAGGCCAGGCAATCGGGATGGCGTCATGGGCCTTCCACTGGAAATCAATCGGTGATTTTCTGGTCGAGTACAACAAGTTTTTGACCGGCCCGACGCTTGGGGCATCGAATGCGGTTCTGCCGCCACTGGCGACGCCCTTTCAGGTCCTCGGCGGTGGTTTGGCGAACACCCTCATGGGCCCCTACGCCAGGGCCCTCACTGCCGTTAACACCAATGTCAACTTCTCCTACGGCATTGCGCAGCAGATCTATCACATGGCGAGTATCGTCAACACGTTAGGTCTGCTTGACGAGTCGATTAAAGCGAATGCACCTGCTGGCGCGGAGATGTCTAACTATGGCGTGTTGATGCTGTTGACTCATCTGTCAATGTACGGTGGTTTGCCGATTCCAGCGAGCCTGCAAACTAAGGTCGCTGATCATCAATTCACCCGTTCCTACGATCCCAGCAGGGCGCTAGAGTCCCAGGAATGGTTTGATGACACCGTCGGCGCGGAAGATGCGGGAGGCATGGGGCGTCTGGCTGCGATCATCCACAACTCGGGTGACCCCTTCACTAAAGGGCATCACAATGCCTACCCATCGGACACTAACCCGCCTCCCCAAAGCGGGCGCGGCTGGGAGATCAATTTTTTCGAAATGCTCGCGGACGCTGGTCTGTTGCCGCGCCCGGTGCGCATCGGCGGGAATATAGGAGGATTCATCAGCACGTTCGCCGAATTTGGGGTGCAGCCAGGCGGTTGGCTCGGATTCGAGGTTGGTGGGTCCGGTGGTATAGACGTGGGGGTCGCTGCTGTTGGCGTTGATGTCAATTTTGGTCTTGCAATCCGTGTCCGAATGTTGCGCGAGGGTGGGGGCGAAATTCGTGCCACCATTCCAGTCGCTGGCGCCCAGAAAGGCGAGGTTTCGGGGGAGCGTTTCACATGGTCGAGCGCGGACGCAACCAACTTTGATTTGGGCTTCCGAGGCGGGGGTGCAGCCGCGGCATTTGCAAGATTCCCCATTGTAGGCAGGGTTGAACTCGGTGTGGACTTTGAGTTCCAGCTTGCAGATGAGAGCCTAACAATCTCGTTGGGTGTCCCACTTATTGGCGATATTCCAATCGTCGAGACGCCGTTCCCGACGTCCGCTCCCCTTGGGGCCGCATTCACGTGGAGCGGCGGCAACGGGCCGAATGGGACGGCACTTACGACACATCCCGACCAGATGGGAGTGCAGGTAAGTGGCAGCCCACCGATACCCATAGAGGAAGGCCCGATTCCGCAGGACGCGTATGGCGGTGCCAGCACTCGCCTTCTGGGCTGGTATTACCCCCCAAGCCTACCCGCGTCAGGCGTTTTTTTTCAGCCTTCGAACCCAGTGTTCGCTCGCCAGAACGTGGGTGCCTCATATCGCGGCCTACCGCGCTTTATAGATACAACGACTGCAGCGTTCGACCACAAGAGCGGCGGCCCGTATTTCGTTACGGCGCTGACCTTGGGCGAAGATCAATTTGACGCTGAAAATTACGACACCGCGCCCGAAAATGAGCCAGCCGGGCAGTTTGCACTGGGCGAGGCCTTTGGCAGTAACTCGATGTCGGCGTTGGCTAAGTCGGAGGTCCAATTTGTTCGTCCACTTGATATTGGCTACTACGCTCGGGACGACGGCTACATAGAGCACGGCAGTGCGTTCAATCCCTATTGGCAGGCGCGCTTGATCGAAACGAGCCATGCAGACAGGGTTCTTTCATTATTCCTAGAAAATGGCGAGATCGCTCAGGGCGGGGCTGATTTCCCCGGCGGTCTTCAAGGCTTAGCCGCCTGGATCTCGAACGCGCTGCCCTGATGAAGTCGAACGTATTGGAGGGTCGTCCCAAACGCTTACACCGGGTTGGTGGACAGGCCATGACGGAATTTTTAATTGCTGCCGCTTTCGTCTTGGTACCTTTGTTCATCTTTGTGCCGCTGCTTGGCAAGTACATCGATTTCAAGCACAAGGCGATCCAGTCCGCGCGGTACCAAGCTTGGGAGTACACGGTCTGGTACGAAGATACGGGCGAGCGCGACATCTTGGATAACTTCAATACTGGTGATGCGACATTCAGGATGCCGGTTAAAACCAGCGAGACAACGCAGCGCGAAGCGGCGTCCCGCTTCATGGGCCCCACTGGCAATGAGCCCACGGCACCTGGAGGAGCAGTAGCCCTGAACACAAACGTGGTTCCGATTCGCAACATCACGGCCGGCGATCAGTTTCTCGCAAGCTACGAACAGAATCCGTTATGGCGCGATCACCGTCAACGTCAGTTTTTCACGGGCTACGACGACCTGACGTACAATTTCGACCCTGACACTGGTACCGTGACAGACGATGACACGCCCACTTTGACGATCTTTGGCGTTGATGTCGGCGGTTTTCTGAACACTTTGGTCGACGTGGTCAGCTTCGGGTTCGACGCCGTCTCCGGCATCGTCCGTATCCTTGATGCGACCTCGCGGGCCAACCAATTCGACGGAAGCGAACCACCGGCTGGGGCGGCGCCGCCTTTCTCTGGATCTTCTGGATTCGGCGCCATGAATACCAATGGCTATGCTCGTTTCTCTTTCGATGCCAATGCTCAGGTTTACAGCAACAGTATTGGCATCCGCGAGCGTCTGGATGAAGCGACCGACGAAAATCTCGACCTGGTCGCCCAGGCTTTTCCAGTCTCGGCGGGTGTGTTGGCTGATGGCTGGAACGCCGGAGGTACCGCGCACGCGTACCTGCAGGTGGGCGGCGCGACGCCGGCTACCTTGGTCAATGCGCTATTAAATCTGCCGGGGCTTTCGCAGATGTGGGATCTGGTTTCGTTCATCGCGCCTGAGTTGTCGCGGTGTAATCCTGGCGGGGTCGACGGCGTTGACGAACCACTTGTGCGCTCGCCACTGGCCGCGGAGTGGGGGCATTTGTGGCTGGGTTATGTTGATGGGGATGTGGTGCACCCTGACCGACTTTCCGTGCCCGGCGAGAATCCAGATGACCGCCTCGGCAGCCACGCCTGTGACGAAAGTGGTCGGTGCGTTTGGGACGACACCGTGCAAAACCTTGACCCTGCCCTGTCGCACTCTCCCTGCACCCTGTGATATCGCGTCCTGTCATTGTAGCTGCGCTGTGCCTAGCCCTCGGTCTGGCGGGTCCGAATGCAATTGCCGGCCCACCGGATTTTCCAGCGCCGCGTGGGGCGAACGTGAGCATGATTAGCGACAACATGATCACCCAAGGGCGGCAGATGTCAGTGCGCGGGTTCACAACTCGGGATTCGCTCGATCAGGTCATCAAATTTTACAGAGATTTGTGGCGTAAACCGCCCACCAAACGTGCACCGGCGGTTGCGTATGATGCGGAAACGCTCGCGCCCTGGCATCTCCTGACGCGGGTTGAGGATGGCTACGTTATGACGGTGCAGATTCAACCGACAAACGACAAAGGTACATTTGGCTACCTGGCTCTGGGCAAGTTACCTGATCCCGGCGAAGGGCCGTTACAGCTTCCGATGCCGCCGTCGATGGACGGTTCGGTGGTGCTGTCCAATGTGCAGCACGACGACCCCGGGAAGAAGGCGCAGACGTCGATGTTAACGAATACCTATTCGGTCTCCAGTAATCTGAACTTTTATCGTGACAAATACTCGGACTGGCGTAAGGATATCGATCAGGCGATGGGTCACAACTCGATTTATGCGCTCGCGTTTCGCCGTGGTCGTGAAGAAGTGGTCATTACTATTAAGGGCGGTGCTGACGGTTCACGGATAGTGGTAAACTCGATCCGCAATGAACTATTTTGATACCGGCGGGCGACAATTGAATCCCAAGTGCGCTCAGCGCGGGCAAGGCATGGTGGAGTACACCATTATTCTCGTGTTTGGGGTGCTTATGCTAATGGGGCCCGGTGGGGACGTGCTTTCCGATTTATTAGCGGTGTTCAAGAATAAATATCGCGGGTATTCGTATTCGATGTCGCTGACACCAATGCCTGATTTCGGAACCGGATCGGAATTTCGGACTTACATCACAGACTTGAATCTAGATCCTCAGCTGGACGATGAGACCATCGACCGGCTGACCGTTGACCCCATCGAGGAGCACCTGGCGCCCTTGCTTGAGGCAGCAAGTACGGCACGAAACGGCTTCAATCAAGTGAACGGAATTTTGAACAATTTTGACGATCTTGAAGATGTCGGAGCACAGATGCTGCGTGACGCAGTGTCACCGTTTTAGCTAATTAGAAATTGTGGCAGCGGTAAATCTGTTGCCCAAAGGATCGGCCTTGATATCGGCCGTCAACAAACAATAATGGACGTCCGGCATTTGAATCGGATGGTCGGAGGGGACGATTCGCATGGCGGACGTAGGCGATAGTAAAAGCGCATTCGGAATTCCATTACTAATCGGTGCGGTTGGATTCGGCCTCTTTGCGGCGTTGATGTCGTACTTCTATTTGAAGAGCGAAGAAGCGTCACTGATTAAGAAATACGCTGGCAATAATCGCGGTGAAGTCGTTCTGCTCGTAGCTGCAGCGGATTTGCGCAAGGGCACGTTGCTTCGGCGGGAACACCTGTCCCAGCGCAGTATTCCAACCAATTTCGCGCATTCTGATGCGATACCTTCGAGCGAGTACGAAAAATACCTGGGCCGTTCACTCGAGGTAAGCATTGCAGCCGGCAAGCCCATCCTGAAGAGTTTCTTGGACGACGACGTCCCGGTTGATTTTTCTGACTCAGTGCCGATGGGGCGCCGTGCGTTAACCGTTCAGGTTGACGACATCAATTCGATCGCTGGATTCGTTAGACCGGGTAACCGTATTGACTTGTTCGTGAACATCTCGGTCGATTACACCGGTTTTTCGTCTCTGTACCTGACATCCGATCTTGTCGATCAGTTACCAGACGCCGTCCGTGCGTCCATTCCGCAGTCATTGATTGATATCGCTTTGTCCGGCAGCGGTGACAACGCGCAAATCGATGAGTTGGTGTCGGCCGCGCTGCCGGAAGACATCATCATGCCGGTCTTGCAAAGCGTACGCGTTCTGGCGACAGGTCGAGAGCCCTATCGCGAAAATCTTGACATGCTGCATTACCCGCACCCACGGCAGGAGCGTAATTTCAGTACGTTTACCCTGGATGTAACGCCCCGGGAAGCGGCCTTGATTTCAGCGGCGATCGACAAAGGTGATCTGCTCGCCATATTACGTAACCGCAATGACGAATCGATGGCGGACTTCAGTCAGGTCTCGGCGCAAGATTTGTTTGTCAACGCTCAGCAAATGGAAATTGAAGGCGCTGCCAACGCGGCACGGGTAGCGGTTGCTGCCGGCGTCGACGACCGTGGCAATTTGGTTGATGCTGAGGGCAACACGCTTATGAACGCCGATCAGCTGGCTGCGGCAGGACTAACGGTCAATGAGGACGGAGAAATTGTTGATAGGAGTGGCAACGTTGTTGATCCGAATGATCTGGTCGTCACCGCCGACGGACGTGTACTGAACAAGCAGGATTTGGAAAAAGCAGGATTTACCGTCAACGCGGCTGGCCAGATTGTCGATGCCGACGGAAACATCGTCTCTGCCGAGGATGTTGTAGTGACTGCCAATGGACAGGTGATGACTAAGCAGGAATTGGCGGCAGCCGGCCTGACGGTCAATGAAAGCGGCGAAATCGTCGATGAGAACGGACGGGTTGTCGACCCTGGTGAATTGGTCAGGACTGCTGCCGGTAAGGTGTTGTCTGCCGAAGCGTTAGCGGCGGCCGGGCTGTCGATTAACGAGAACGGTGAAATCGTCGATGCAAACGGTAAGGTGGTCGACTCCGATAGCCTAGTCGTCTCGGCCAATGGCGATGTGCTCACGACGGAGCAACTTGCCGCTGCCGGCTTAAGCGTTAACGAAAACGGCGAGATTGTTGATGCCGACGGCAATGTCGTTGACCCCGATTCGCTGGTTACTGACGTCAACGGCAATGTCATAGATCAGGCGGCATTGGCCGCCGGGGGTCTGACACTGAACGAGAACGGGGAAATTGTCGACAAGGACGGCAACGTCATTGACCCCGACGACTTGGTGATGACCGAAGGTGGTCTGCTGAGCCAGGCGCAGCTCGAGGCCGCCGGGCTGAGGGTCGATGAATACGGGCGCGTAGTCGGCGCGGATGGCGAGGTATTGAGCGCCGAACAAATCGCTGTGGTGCAGGCGAATATTCCCGTCACCGGAGGCTCGGTAACTATCGATATGATTATCGGCGGGGCCAGCGATGAAGGCGTAGCGAAATCGAAGAAGCTTAAGGTTACGGACTGAAATCGAGGTCACGATGATGCTGTGCGGGAAAGTGCCGTTGACGTTAGCGGTGGTCCTTTGGGCCGCCCAGTCAGGCGCAGAAGGAACTGTGCGGTCGGTGGATTCGGACAGTGGCGCCGACACTCGGGTTGAGACTTCATCATCAGCAAGCGCGGGCAGCCGTGTTGCTAGTGAGCAAGCGGCGGTCGCGGCTTCGACCGCTGCGGGGAGTGGTCCGTCGATTGAACTCATCATCGGCGGCAGCAGCACCGAGGGTGCGGCGCACGTTGGCAGGATGCCGGTGCTCGACTAGGTGCGGAAAACAACCAGGGTTAAGAGCCAGAACCACGGGCGATCGCTGACTGATCGTTATGAACCAGCGACCGAACCCAGAGAATAAAGATAGAGGGACATCCAATGATGCCAAGTTCAAGGTCATCTGAATCGCGGGTACCGACGGGTCGCGCGTTGCGTTGGCTAGCGCTGCTGCTGGTCACGACGTCTTTTGTGGACGCCGCGGCCATCACTTTGCGCGTCGGCGAGATGACAATTATGCGTCCCGGCGACATCGAGCGGGTCGCGGTCGGTAACGCTGAGTTCATCTCCACGTCACTACTGAAAAACGGCCAGCTGCTGGTTTTTGGCGAGGCGCCGGGTACCACCACCCTACACTTGTGGTTGCGTAACGGTCAGGAAAGCGACCTCGAATTCACAGTCGAGGGATCTGAGTACGCCAGTGCAGTGAACAGCGCCGATTTACAGCAGAAAGCGGGTTACGTACGCCAGCTATTGGCCGATGTGCCTGGTATTCAGGTTGAAGCAGTGAGCGATCGGATCGTATTAACCGGGGAATACGACAGTGTGCATTCGCCACACCTGAACGCCGTCAAGGCTGTATTCGCAGAAACTCTGGACCTTACTGCCTCAACCCGGCTCGCCGAGGTCAAGGCGTTGCTGGGACACATTGGTGGTATCGACATTAAGTTAGTTGGCGGTCATTTTGTTCTGACCGGCACGGTGGATACCAGTGTCATCAACATTATTGAGACCGTTAAAGGTCAGTACTCAGAGATCATGGATCTCACGCTCAAAGACAATATTGATATAGCGGATACCAAGATGGTCTTGATGAATGTCAAGATTACCGAATTCAACAAGAGCGCGACGGACAATCTCGGCATTAACTGGACCACCAATTTCGCCGGTCCGGCGGCGGCGTTCGCCGCGCAAACTGAGTACGGTGCGCCGCGGATTGCCGCCGACGCGCTCAATAATTCGGTACTGCGAGGCGCCGGTGTGCCAGGGCAGCTTGCCGGCATCAATACGGCTGGCCTTCAACCTTCATTTGGTTATTTCGGCATCGCGACCGAAATTACCTCGCGGATTAATGTTGCGGTCAGTTCTGGAGATGCATTGATACTGGCAGAGCCCCGTCTGGTCGCACGCAGCGGCGGCGAGGCGAGCTTCCTTGCTGGCGGTGAGGTGCCGATTGAAATCGTTACGCCGACCAGCGCTACGATCGAATTTAAACAGTTCGGTATCCTGCTCAACATCAAGCCTGAAATTGATATGAACGACAATATCCTGGCCAACGTCGAAACTGAAATCAGCGCCGTCGACCAATCTGTCGCGGTTGGCAACACGCCGGGCTTTCTGACGCGCCGGACAACTGCAGATATTCAACTCAAGTCCGGGGAGACCTTGGTGATGTCTGGGCTGGTCGACCGTGAACTTGGACGGGACTCTACCGGCGTCAAGGGCCTAGAATCGATTCCGATTTTGGGCGCGCTGTTTCGTTCACGCGCCTACCGGGATTCCAAGACCGATCTTGTGATTTTCGTGACGCCCGTGGTCTATTCGGCCGGCGATCAGCAGAACATTGAAGCCATAGCGCGCGAAAAAGAGCAGGTCGACGGATTCATCGAATCGATGAGCGGCTCGTCTTTTCAATTACTCGACTAACGGTGCCGGGCAATGTTCAGCGTCATCATAAAAAACGGCAAGGGTGATGTACTCACCTCGGTTGATTGTCCGGTCGATGTATGTTCCATCGGCAAGTCGAGGAATAACCTGATTCAGCTGCGTGGCTGGAAGGTGGCGCCCCAGCATGCGGAATTCCATCGTACTTCAGAGGGGCTGTTCATCGAGAGCGTGACCCAGAAAGGTGTCGTCGAAGTCAATGACGAGCCCGTGCAGCACTACGGACCGCTGCATACGAGCGATAAAATTCATATTGCCGGTTACTTTCTGCAGGTCGGCGAGATCATAAAACGCGATCCCGACGATATCACCACTGCAGACGATGATGACTTTGACAGCATGAAGACTGTCATTGGCGTACCCCGGCACGCGGCGATTGAGGACTCCGAAGAACTTTCACAGACAATCATTGACCTGCAACGCAAGGACAAATTTAAATACCGCAATCGCGTTCATGAAGAGCTGCTGGCGGCGATGGATCTGCGTCGCACGGACATCAGTTCGATGGACGAAGATGAGCTGCGCAAACATGTTAAAGAATTGATCGCAGACATCATCGCTGAACTCGGAAGTAAGATTCCATCTGACGTCGATCGCGATAGACTGGCCAAGCAAGTTCTGGATGAAGCGGTTGGACTGGGCCCGCTTGAAGAGCTGATCGCTGACGATTCCGTAAGCGAGGTAATGGTCAACAAGTTCGATGACATTTACGTCGAACGCGGGGGCAAACTGGGTAAATCCGAAATTACGTTTTCGAGCGATGATGCGGTGATGTCCGCTATTGAACGAATTGTTTCACCCCTGGGACGTCGCATCGACGAAAGCTCGCCCATGGTTGATGCACGGCTGAGGGATGGCTCGCGCGTCAACGCGATTATTCCGCCGCTGGCGCTGCGCGGTCCCTGCCTCACGATTCGTAAGTTCGCCAAGAACAAGTTAACTGACCAGGATCTGATCGGATTTGGCGCCATTAACCCGGAAATGGTCGCCTTCCTGAAAGTCGCGGTCGAGCAAAAGCTCAATATCGTAATTTCCGGTGGCACGGGCTCCGGTAAAACCACATTACTGAATGTGTTATCCAACTTTATTCCGCCCGATGAACGTATCGTGACCGTAGAGGACGCTGCAGAGCTGAAGCTGGTGCAGCCACATCTGGTGAGTCTCGAGGCCAGACCGCCAAACCTCGAAGGCAAAGGTCAGGTCACTATTCGTGATCTCGTCAAAAACTGCTTACGTATGCGCCCGGATCGCATCGTGGTTGGCGAGTGTCGTGGCGGTGAGGCACTCGATATGCTGCAGGCTATGAACACGGGGCACGATGGCTCGTTGACTACGGCGCACGCGAATACGCCGCGCGATTTGATTTCGCGACTTGAAGTTATGGTCATGATGTCGGGGATGGAATTGCCAGTGCAGGCGATTCGTGAGCAGGTGGCTTCGGCCGTGGATTTGGTCGTACAGCAAACGCGTTTCTCTGACGGTTCCAGACGGGTCATCAATATCACGGAGATTACCGGCGTAGAAGGCGGCACCATTCAAATGCAGGATATTTTCGTCTACAGGCAGACCGGGTTTGATGCGGAAGGTAAGGTCGTCGGTAATTTCGAAGCGACCGGGCGTGTACCGGAATTCTACGAAGACCTCCAGGCGCGCGGTTTGCACGTTGATATGAGCATTTTCGGACGCTAAGCAATGGAATACGTTTACGGTGCTTTCGCCGCATTCGCCTTTCCGGTCGCGATATTGGGCGTGTTTCTGTCGGCGACACTGGCGTGGCTTATCATTTCCATTAAAGCCCAGAGCCAGCTCTCCAAGTATCGGGAGGATTTTACGACCTCGGCTTCCGCCAACATGGCGGACATGTTCATGTTCGTCGATCCGAACCAGCTGTTTAGGATGAATCTGATTGCGCTGGTGGTATTACCTGTGCTGACGTGGATTCTGATAGGTGACTTGGTTGTGACGCTGGGCGTGTTCGGGATTTTGCTGACTCTGCCGACGTTCATATACCGCCGTATGCGCAACAAGCGCTTGTCCCTCATTGAGGGACAACTACCTGATGCGCTCGCGATGGTATCGGGTTCGTTACGGGCCGGCGCTAGTCTGAACATTGCGCTCGACAACCTTGTATCTGAACAACCTGCGCCACTCAGTCAGGAGTTCGAAATCCTGACACAGGAGCAGCGCTTGGGCGTGGATTTCGAAATATCGCTGACGAACATGGAAAAGCGTATTCCGATGCAGGACTTTCGAATGCTGACGACGGCGTTACGTATTAACCGTGAGGTGGGTGGCAATCTCGCAGAAACGGTCGAGTCGCTAGCCGACACCTTGCGACGAAAATCGACCATGGAAGGCAAGATTGAAAGCCTCACGGCGCAGGGGCGTTTACAGGGTATCGTCATGACCGGTTTGCCGATTCTGCTGGGAATGCTGCTCAATTTTCTGGAGCCGGAAGCGATGAGCAAGCTCTGGACAACCGGGGTCGGCTGGATGGTTCTGGCCGTGATCATCGGCATGGAAGCGGCCGGCTACGTCATCATCCGTAAGATCACGTCAATCGACGTTTAGCGAACCAGGGTAAACGGGTACGAAAGATGGAAGGCTTACTCGACGGACCTATGCCTTACCTGATCATGGGAGCCTGGGGATTGAGCGCCGCCAGCTTCCTGCTATTGGTCGTATGGGTGAATTCGCTGATCGAGGAGGAAGATCGCGAATACATGGATCCGCTGCCGCCATTGCTGAAGTTGATCTGGCCCTTTATACAAATCATTGCCAATTTCGGCTGCGCGTTCCTTCCCTACGATTACATGGAGGCGACGGAAAAGCGGCTCCAGCGCACCGGCGTTGGTTACTTGCTGACGGCCGAACAATTTGTCGCTTTGCAGATTTTTTCAGCGATTGCCGCACCCTTTCTTGTCTGGTTTTGCCTGGTCGCGTTAAAGGAGTCCTTCCCTCTGGGCATACTGATTGCACCACTACTGGGTTACTTGTTTCCGAACGTGTGGTTGTCGGATACGCGCAAAAAACGCGAAATCGCCGTAATCCGCGGCATGCCAATCTACCTTGATTTCATCACCATGTGCGTTGAAGCCGGGCTCAATCTTTCGGGCGCCCTTGCGCAGTCGATGGAGAAGGCGCCGCCAGGCCCCCTGCGTAACGAATTTTCAATTGTGCTGCGTGATCTGCGCGCAGGATTGACGCGCGCGGACGCCTTGCGTCGCATGGCCGATCGGCTGGACATCACCGAGGTAACTAGCTTCGTCAGTGCGGTCGTACAGGCCGAGAAAATGGGTGCGAGCCTGGCAACCGTGTTGCGGGTTCAGGCCGAGCAACGCCGCAATGAGCGTTTTCAACGTGCCGAAAAGCAAGCCATGGAAGCGCCCATCAAGTTGGTCGGTCCGCTCATCATGTTCATTTTCCCGGTCACGTTCATTGTACTGGCCTTCCCCATTGTCATGAAATTTATGTCCGAGGGGACAATGTGATCCGGGAGTCTGCCTGATCGGCGACGTGCGGTGCACGCGGCGAGAACGCCTAACGTTTGATGATCCAGATGCCTTGCGACTGGTTGCCCTGGCAAACATGCGATACTGCTCACTGGAGTGCAGCACTGCGCGTCATGGTCGTCTTGCTGACGATAAGTGTCGCCGGGTGCTCGGGTTCGCCGCACCAACACCAGCAATTGTCAGACAATATGCCTGCGGTTGATTTCGGCAAAATCAAGGGTGATGCCGAGAAAGCATATAAGGATGGTGACTGGGCGGTCGCGGTGAAACACTACCAGACACTGGTCCGTGAGACGCCGCAGGATGCCGTCTACTGGTTCCGCCTGGGCAATGCGTATGCCCGGACCAAAGAGCCCGATCGAGCGATTTCCGCTTACCGCGAAGCACTGGTCAGGGACGCAGACAACGCCAAGGCCTGGTTCAATATGGGTGTGGTGCAGTTGCGGCAGGCAGCCAATAGTTTCCTCAAAATGGAAATTCACGTTGATGAAAGCGATCCTTACGCAGCCCAGGGAAAGGCTGCGTATGACACCATTATGGATCTGCTCGGTGTAAAGCCGGACCCGGCCCAAGCGGCGGTTCAGCAACCGGATGTCCAGGGAAGTTCAGCCGTTGCGACGGCCGCCGTTCCATCAGCT
>CAXGUU010000038.1:0-17288 GCA_964012875.1 uncultured bacterium | reverse complement strand
CTCGCAAGTTTCAATTTGCCCGTAACGTTTTCTCGTACGCGCACTGGTAATCGTGAGTGTTTTTTGTGCCCGCGTGATGCCGACGTATGCAAGTCTCCGTTCTTCCTCGATATCGTCATCTTGGATACTCGAACGGTGCGGCAACAGGTTTTCTTCAAAACCAGCCAGATAGACATGCGGGTATTCCAAGCCTTTGGAGGCATGCAGGGTTGTGAGTGCGACACCTGCGTCGTCCTGATCATTTTCGCGGCGCTCAGCAATGTCGTATAGCGTCAGAGCGGCGACAATGTCGCTGAGATCGCTATGCTCACTGTTTTTTTCAATTCGATCAATCCAGTTGGATAACTCCGTCACATTTTCTTTTCGACGAATTGCGCTGGCCTCATCGGGTGAACTGCGCTCAAGCCAATCGTCGTAATCGATATCTTTAAGCAGTTGTCTGAACGTGGCGACAGGTGATTCCACGACGTACTGTCGGCGAAATGACAGTGCCCACTCGGCGAACCCGTTGACATTCTTGAATACGCGCGGCGAGACCCGCTCCAGGTACGCATTCGATGTCGCCGCTTCAAGCAGATTGAGTCCCAGTTCGCCGGCGACCTGGACAAGCGTCTTGACCGACTGGGTCCCGATAGAACGTCTTGGTGTGTTGATTATCCGCAACAACGCATTGTTGTCATCAGGGTTAGCAAGGACCCGAAGGTAGGATACGCAGTCTTTGATCTCTGAGTAATCAAAAAACGAACGGCTGCCCGACAGAACATAAGGAATGTCGCGTTCTCGGAAAGCGCTTTCGAACAAACGTGCCTGATGATTCGACCGGATCAAAACGGCGAAGTCAGAAAAGCTGGAACGTTTCAGCAAGCGCGTGTGCAAGATGTCATTGGCGATGCGTTCTGTTTCGTCGTGCTCAGAGGCGGCCATGAAAACGCGAATCTTTTCGCCGAAGCCCGATTCCGACCACAGGCGTTTGTCGAAGGTATGCGGATTGTTCGCGATCAGCGTGTTCGCGGCCTTAAGAATGATTCCGGTTGAGCGGTAGTTCTGCTCGAGTTTAACCAGGGTGAGATCTTTGAAATCGGTGGCGAGTTGATTCATGTTTTCAGGGCGAGCGCCACGCCAGGCGTAAATGGACTGATCATCGTCGCCGACGGCGGTCAGATTGCCGCGCTGTCCGACCAGCAGCCGAACTAATTCATACTGGGCGAGATTCGTATCCTGGTATTCGTCGACCAGCATGTATCCCACCTGATCCTGCCATTGTCTTAGTGTTGTTTTGTTAGTTCTAAGGAGCTTGATCGGTGCGCATATCAAGTCGTCGAAATCTACGGCGTTGTAGGTGAGCAGGGCCTCGCAGTAGGCGTCGAAACACCGTGCTGCGGTGGCAGCCACTGGGGAAGATTTCGTTCCATCATTTTCGGTTCGTGATCCCAAGGAATTCTTTATTGCAGAAATCGCCTGCTGGATCTGGTAGACGTCAAGATCGGTCCCCGGCGCGTCCCGTCTTATCAAATCAGAGATCAGATTTCCGCAGTCGCCGGCGTCGAGAATGGTGAATCCCGGCCGGTAGCCCAGGTCAGAGCACGCTTCGCGCAAAATCCGCAGCCCGAATGTATGGAAGGTAGAAATCCACGGCTTTGATTTCGCTTTGCCGAGTAGGCGCCCGACGCGCTCTTTCATTTCTGCCGCGGCTTTATTGGTGAACGTGATGGCCACCACCTGTTCGGCGGCAACGCCCCTTTTGTTGATCAGGTACGCGACCTTTTCGGATATAACGCCGGTTTTGCCGGTGCCGGCTCCTGCCAGCACCAACACAGGCGTCGACGTCAACTTGACGGCTTCGCGTTGTCGCGGATTCAGTCGTTGCAATGTGGGAGCATAAAGTGACGCGCGCGCCACCTCGGCTCGCTTCTACGGCTTCATTGTAGCAACGATGATCGCTGGTGGATGATTTTGATTGAGGCGGAGGTGGGGCGCTAACCAAATGCTCAGTCAAATCGAAAAAACAAGGACGGGCCGCCGTGGCGATAACCGTAAAAATTGTGGAAACGCAGGTGCCGCCGCGGAAAATGACCGAAATTTCGATGGCTGTTCAGGTAGCCATGATGCCGCTGGTAGCCATGGCCTTGGTTTCGATAGCCATTGTTACCATACCAGCGATGACCTTTGTGATGATGACGGCCATGATGACCGTGGCTGCGACGCTTGTGATGGCAATGAGAATAAGGCCGGGAATGATGCCCGTATTGGTGAATGATCGGTTGGTGGTGACCGTTCAGCAAAAGGCGGTTGTTAGGGGTGGACACGTGGGGCCAGCCCTGGTTAGCGAATGCGGACGGTACGGCCGGCGCGAGACAGGCCGCCACCATCATGAGCACTGCTCTAGAATTCAACATCGTTGTTTATCGCCTATATTCCGGGCCGGGCAGGAAAATTAGCGCGCGGGCGCTGAATATGAACTGAACGCCTGTGTGTGGTCGCGAACGTATTTCGCCGGATACAATGGCTGGAACTTAAACAATATTCGAAAAGGCTTGTCCAGGTTGTTGGCAAGAAATGCTGTCTCGATTTGTTTAATGCTCGTAGCCGCCGCCTGCGCATACCAGGCGGGCGTGTGGTCGGTGAAGCGAACGCTGTTATCGCAGCAGGAGTTCGTTAGCATCGATGAAGCCAACATCGAGTTTGGTGCGCGACTCGATACCGGCGCGGTAGTGTCCTCAATCAACGTACACGACATCAAAGTACACGGTGGCGGCGCCACACCCTCGCGCCAGGACGCCGGTAAACAGGTGAGTTTCATTTTGATCAACGAGAAGGACGAGCGAATTCCGCTTACCGCGCGAATTGAACAGGTCCGTGGAATACGCTCCGCCGATTGTCGCGAGGTGCGCTACCACGTGTACTTGCATGTGACCCTTCGCGGGCGCGCCTATCGTGTGTTGACGAACCTTAACGATAGCTGCAGAGCGCAAGACAAATTGCTGCTCGGGCGCAATTGGCTGTATCACGGCTATGCGGTGGCGCCGGTCATTTAATCAGAATTATGAACGAACCACTCGACCAACCTTATCGCGATTTGACTGTCGGGCAGTCGAAAATTCGCTTGCTCGGTACGGCGCACGTGTCTAAGGCGAGCGCGGAGGCCGTGACCCGTGAAATTGCAGAAAACGACTATGACTCGGTAGCGATCGAGCTGTGTTCCGATCGGCACAATGGCATGACTGACCCCGATGCTCTGGGTCGCATGAACCTGTTTGAGGTCATCAAGATGGGCAAGGCGCCGATGGTCACAGCGGTGCTCGCTATGGGTGCATTTCAGCAGCGTATCGCCGACCAATTTGGTATCGAGCCTGGCGCCGAAATGCGCGCTGCCATCGAGGGATGCTGTGAGCGTAATATCGATCTGCAGCTTATTGATCGGGATATTGGCAAAACCCTAAGACGAATCTATCGCAATGTCCCGTGGTGGAAGCGGGTCTATCTTTTTTCAGGCCTGTTTACCAGCGTCTTTGTTGACGAAGAAATCAGTGAGGAAGACATCGAGGCGCTGAAAGAAGGCGACGTGCTCGAAAGCACGTTTGCCCAGTTTGCCGAATCAGCCGGAGCAATCTATGCGCCCTTGATGGATGAGCGGGACGAATACATGGCGGCGAAACTGCTGCAGCTTGCCGATGGTGAAAGCACAAGTATCCTCGCAGTTGTCGGCGCAGGGCACCTGCAAGGCATCGGGAAATACATCGAAGTCGGCATAGACGACAAAGCATCTCGCCTTGCAGTTCTGGAGACCGTACCGCCTGCACGTCGTTGGTTCCGGTATGTGCCCTGGCTGATCGTTGCCCTAGTCCTCGCAGGATTTGGCATCGGGTTCTCGCGCAGCCCTGAACTCGGATTGCAGCTCGTACTCGAGTGGGTGGTTATTAACGGCGGACTCGCGTCGCTGGGCGTGTTGCTGGCGAGCGGCCATCCGATGACGGTAGTCAGCGCGTTTCTTGCAGCGCCGCTGACATCGCTCAACCCTACGATCGGTGCCGGCATGGTCACCGCGCTGGTTGAAGCATGGATTCGCAAACCGACCGTTGCCGATTTTGGTCGCCTGCGCAGCGACACGACTTCATTTCGGGGCTGGCGACGCAATCGCGTTGCCCGCACTTTGCTTGTGTTTTTTTTTAGTACCCTGGGCTCAGCTATTGGTACTTATGTCGCCGGATTCCGAATCTTCGATCACCTGGTGGGTTGAAGGCGCATGGAACGCCGGTAAAAGTAATGCGCAAAACCGATGGCAATGAGCGCATGAACAAGGGCAATTGCGAGCGCCGTTTTGGGCGCATCGAAGATCGCCGGGCGCATCAGGTTCGACAGCATTTGCAGGCCGCTCACGGCGAACAAGCCGGGCAGCAGGCGATTAAGGACCGCAATCCACACCAGTGACGTGACATCGTTGCGACCAGCCGGGTTTCTAAAACTGAAAGCCGCGAGCATTGCCACATCTCGTAGCAGTAGCAGGGCAAAGACCAGCGCGCATGCGCCCAGGTTGTCAAACCTGTCATTCGGCGAGCCCGTATCGGAACCCACGAGTGCTGCACCCACGGCCAGCATCAGCGCGATAGCGGTGGCGCTGATCCACAGTGGCGTTGACTCCAGTGTGCGCCGCGTCTGCCCCAGTTTGAGCGCCAGCAGCATCCGGCTGACCGCAACGGGATCGCGAGCGAAAGAAAATGCCGCCAGGTAGCCCAGACAGCACGCAATCACGGCCGCACCGGAAAGCAACTGGCGTACGATGCCCAGGCCATGTGGATCATAGACATAGCCACCACACAGTGCTGCAAGGAAAGCGATAAAACCGAGCCATGCGAACGGGCGCGTGCGTACGCCCAGTTCTATACACATCATTCGCCACGCGCCGACAATAGCCCAGGCAGCGAATATCGCGGCCATGGTCAAGGTGAACGCGGTACCCTCGAGCTCGACGCCATACCAGAAGATGGATTGGCCGAGGACACTCAATTCATTGAACTGCGGCATGCCAAGTCGAGCCAGGTCGGGCAACACCAGGCTCAGCAATACCAGCATCAGCAACAAATTGAGCCGTGCCCTGATGCGGCGATCCAGATGAGTCGCAACCAGCGCAATTGTCAGGGCAAAGGCTTGCAACATGACCGCTAAAAGCGAATAAGTAAGTACGGCCGCAGGTGCCTGCTGGTCATCGCCCGCGAAGTTTATATACAACGCCAGGCAAACCGCCCCCGCGTACCAGGGCATAAGGGTCGCGCCTAGCAGCTTCCCCCAGGTCATCGTCCACGGCGGTAGCGCGCACATGCGCTGAATTTCCCATGTGCGATCGCGAACCTCGTCGAGTATGGCATCCGCACTTTGCTTCGCGCCCCAGACCATGGTCAGCAGGACGAAGGCAGAAATCGCGATCGTACTTAAACCGGCTTGCGGCATTCCGCTCTGCACCAGTAAAAGCGCAGTGCCGAGGATGGCCGCGGGGATCAGCCACAGGCGCTGCATTGTGACTTCAATCCATGACAAGCGAACTAATTCCGGGTTCACAAGCGACGCCCCGAATCCGCGATTGAGTGCAGATAGGACTGCTGAAGATCCTCGCTGATTTCAGCGAAGTGTGTGATCGGAAACTCGACGTCAACCAGGTCTTTGAGGAGCCTGGTGCTCTCATAGTCCGCGGCATTGAGTGTGATGACCAGGCGATCCTCAAAACGCTGAACATCGCTGATTGGCGCTTTCGTTTGCAGCCACTGTTCAAGCTGGTCCATTCCCTTGGTCGCGCGTATCTCGATTCGGCGCAGTTCGACGTCAGTTTCCCGTAGATCACGATGATCAATAATGCGGCCATCCCCGAGGATGAGCATGTGGCTGGAATAAGACTCAAGCTCAGCGAGAATATGCGATGAAACGACCAGCGTCATACCGCGTTTCTGCAGGGCAAGAAATAATTCGCCAAGCTGAAAGCGTGCTTCCGGGTCGAGTCCGGAGGCCGGTTCGTCCAGCAATACGATTTCGGGTCGATGAATAATTGCCTGCGCGATCGCGACGCGCTGGCGCAGACCGCGTGACAGCGTGGTGGTCGTTTGCTCCAGCCGGTCACCCAAGCCTAAATCCGTCGCAGTACTTTCGACCACGCTGTTTACTGAGGCGCTGTCGAGCAGATTAGCTCGCGCTACGTAGGCCAGTGATTGACGCACGCTTAAGGTTTCGTACAGCCCGAAAAAGTCAGACAGATAACCTGAAACGCGATGACTTTTTCGCGGCTCAGAGACCACGTCTATGCCGGCTATATCGATCGCTCCGCCCAACGGACGATCCATGCCAGCGAGGCACCGCAGCAAGGTGGTCTTGCCAGCGCCATTGGGCCCGACCAGAGCGGTAATGCTGCCCCTGGCGATATCGAACGTGACGTTGTCCAGTGCCCGCCGGCCGGGATACTCATAGCACAGCGACTCAACCGAGATGATTGCTGATTTGCTACGAGTCATTGATGCGGCGGGCCGGAGCTTTAAGGGGATTCGAATTGCGTCGCTACCATCGTATCATCGTCTACAGCGCGCCGGTGGTTCCGGCGCAACGAACCCAACGGTGTCTGCATGCACGATTGGATAACTATTGCGTTGCGGCCTGACGTGGTGCGACGTTCGCGCAAAGTCGCGCTGTTGGTTGGCACCATATTGGTCGCGATTAACTACGGCGACCGGATCGTGTTCGGATCCGTCGGCCTGCCTGATTTCATTAAAATGATTATGACTTATTTCGTACCGTATTGCGTTTCAACTTACGCTGCGGTTAGCGCGATCATGGCGGCCGAACGGTTAAGCAGCAAAGGTGAAACATGAGTAAGACCGACGAACTCATCCCTGAATTGCAACAGCGATGGAGCCCGCGCGCGTTCGACGGGCGCGGTATCGGAAACGATCAATTGCGGCTTCTGTTCGAGGCCGCCCGCTGGGCGCCGTCCTGTTACAACGATCAGCCCTGGTCATTCGTGATCTCGAGAAAAAACGGCGGTGGACAATACCAGCGTTTGTTGTCAACGCTCATAGAGTTCAACCAAAGCTGGGCGGCGACAGCACCGATCCTGCTGTTTGGTTGTGCGCGACGGTCTTTCGAACGCAACGGAGAGCTCAATCGGCATGCCTGGTACGACCTGGGTCAGGCCATGGGGCTGTTACTGGTCCAGGCTGCGTCGATGGATATTTTGCTCCACCAGATGGCGGGGTTCGATGCGGAACAGGCAGCGCAGATTCTGGGCGTACCGCCTGATGTGGAGGTCGTGACAGTCGCCGCCGTCGGCTACCTTGGAGATGCCGGCAGGCTGCCTGACGGGATGGATGAAAAGGACCCGGATACCCGCGAACGAAAGTCCATGGCGTCGTTCGTATTCGACGAGTCGTGGTCGAATTCCCTGTTCTAACGACGGCCTTCTGCTACGCTTGTGGAGCCTGAGCCAGTCGACGTTTACGACAGGACACAAGATAAAAATGCCCGCCTACGAGTATGAGTGTGAAGCGAATGGCAAGATCGTCAAAGTTCGCCACAAGATGAGTTTTACGATCAGAAACTGGGGCGAGCTCTGTTTTGCAGCGCAAATACCGTTAGGCGATACCGATTTCGTTGCGCCGGTGCGAAAGCGTCTGAAACCACCTGCAATATCGATACCGCTGGCGAATTCTCATCTCAAAAATGAAGGTTTTACCAAACTGGTTAAACGCGATCAGGGGGTGTACGAAAATGTCACCGCGACCGACGACGAATCGCGTTACATGGTGGCCGGTAAACCTGAAACGATGCCGCACCTCCACAAGAAAGTCGGGGACTGACGCAGCGAATCGGTGGCGCCGATAAATTGAGGCATGCGGAACCGGTTCGTGAGAGCAGGAAAGGAAGGCGTGCGTCCATTGTGGGATCGAACCATCGACGCCATCGAGCGAAGCGAGTCTAGTGGCGGCGAATGGCCCTTATCTTCGCATTTTGATCCAGTCGATAGAAACGTCTCGGCTCGTTGACGAATTTCTCCTGCCGGTGCTGTGCCGCATAGCGGTTTTGCAACTGATGGCAGTGTTGACCCGCGTAACGGTTGGCATCGCGATAGCGCTACTCGATAGACGGGTCGTTGAACGGCAGGAATTGCACCTAGTCGAACAACACGCGGTGAATGTCCTTGTAGTTCGACTTCCAGTTGTGTCACTTGGCAGTGGTGGGGTGCGTTCCAGATGGCATAGTTAAAGTGGCTTACACGTTACAGTGCCGTCATAAACGCGTTGAAGTTCGCACCCGACACAGCGCTGCCCGGAGTCGCGACCCGCAGCGCGTCCACGACGCTTTCGTCTATGTAGAGCGACAGGTCAAGATCGCCGTCCGATTCGCGTAGCAGCGGCCGTTCACGGTTCGGGTGTTCAACGCCGCCATCCAGGCGCTCGGGCGAGTCTGGCATCGGCAACTAGGAAGCCACAGATATTATACGTAATCGGCGTTTCGTAAATCGACGCCAGATGACGCTGGAGGTCGGGCAGTTGCACCGGTCCGAACCTGTGCTAGTGACTTGTGGTCGTACCGCTGGTGCGCAGCGGCACGATGCCGCTGCGCTCGAGGCTACGCCTTGCGCGTTCACTGCCCGTTTTAAGCCACAATTCATAGGTCCGCAATGTCGAGCGGTTGGATGTAAATCCGCTCGTTTCACTGATTTCAATCAGGATGTCGACGAGCATTCCAAACTTGGCGCCGAGCTCGGCGAAGAGGTCCCCATGGATGGGAACGGCGGCGGAGCGCTGTAACGAGTTGTGCAGCGATGCGTATGCGCTGGTACCCATGCCGATGTAGTAGTCGATGCCAACGGCTTTTCGATTGAGGCTGTTGGCAAAAAAGCCCGCGACGAACAGAGTTAGATCTCCGAGTTGCCGCAACGTTTGGTTGCGTTGCTCAGCCCCGGGGGCGTCCAGCGCCTCGGCGTAAATGAGCGCGAGCGGCTTATGGTGCGCGCCATCGTCGGTGAAGCGACATAGCTTACTGGCCCGACAGTGATTTGCCAGCAGGTTAACGACATAGGCGCGGGTGGGTTCGTCGACCGCAAGATCCTGGTGTTCAGTTGCCTGCGTGAAGGCGTCGAGAAAGTATTCTCGTACATTATTAGCCGTCACTACTGATGTTGCCGTCGTTGACATCGTGCACCTCCGCTGGTCGATTTACCGGCCAGGTGGTGCAAAACATTTTGCACTACCTGGGATTATCTAGCTGCGGGCTGCGGAATTTCTTGAGATTCCGTACGGCTGAACTGATAGCACGGGATCTGCCAGGGCGCCAACCAATCTACTAACTGATTGAAAAATAGAGGCGAATAAGCAATCGCGGAGATTGCTGCCAGCGTAGGAGCGACGCGCTGGTATTTTTTCGCCACAAAAAGAAAGAACCCCGCATGAAGCGGGGTTCTCATCGGCAAGAAGCTGGGAGCGTGAATTACATCATGCCGCCCATGCCGCCCATGCCGCCCATGCCGCCCATGCCGCCCATGTCAGGCATGGCCGGAGCAGCAGCATCGTCAGATGGGGCCTCAGCAACCATGGCTTCCGTGGTCAGGATCAGGGAGGACACAGATGCCGCGTTCTGCAGTGCAGAGCGCGAGACCTTCGCCGGGTCGATGATGCCCATTTCGAGCAGGTCACCGAATTCGCCGGTTTGGGCGTTATAACCGTAGTTACCAGTGCCTTCAGCGACCTTGGCGCAGACAACCGATGGTTCTTCGCCGGTGTTGGCGACGATCTGACGAATCGGCTCTTCCAGTGAACGCGTCAGGATGTTGACCCCGATGCGTTGGTCTTCATTCTCCACTTCGACTGCGCCGGCTTTTCCGGTTACACGAAGCAGTGCGACACCGCCGCCAGGAACAACACCTTCTTCAACCGCCGCACGGGTCGAATGCAACGCGTCTTCGACGCGAGCTTTCTTCTCTTTCATTTCGACTTCGGTCGCGGCGCCAACCTTGATCACAGCAACACCGCCGGCGAGTTTGGCAACACGCTCATGCAGCTTTTCGCGATCGTAGTCTGACGTGGTTTCTTCGATTTGTGCACGGATCTGGTTGACTCGAGCTTCGATGTCCTTCTGATCGCCAGCACCGTCAATAACCGTGGTGTTTTCTTTGCTGATCTGGATCTTCTTGGCGCTGCCAAGGTCATCCAGTCCAGCCTTCTCAAGGCTCAGGCCGACTTCTTCAGAAACGACCGTGCCGCCAGTCAGGATAGCGATATCCTCAAGCATGGCTTTGCGGCGGTCACCAAAACCCGGAGCCTTAACTGCCGAGACTTTAACAATGCCGCGCATGTTGTTCACGACCAGGGTGGCCAAGGCTTCGCCTTCAACATCTTCGGCGATGATCAGCAAAGAACGACCGGCTTTTGCAACTGCTTCAAGGATCGGGAGCAGATCCCGAATGTTCGAAACCTTCTTGTCATGCAACAGAATCAGCGGATCTTCGAGCTCAACGCTCATCGTTTCCTGATTGTTGATGAAGTAGGGTGACAGATAGCCGCGGTCAAACTGCATGCCTTCGACGATGTCAAGTTCATTGTCGAGTCCGGAACCTTCCTCGACAGTGATGACGCCTTCCTTGCCAACCTTGTCCATCGCTTCAGCGATGATGTCGCCGATAGCACCGTCGGAGTTGGCGGAGATGGTACCGACCTGGGCAATCGATTTGCCATCGGTGCATGGTGTCGACAGACCATGCAGATCTTCAACGGCAGCCGAGACAGCTTTGTCGATACCGCGCTTGAGATCCATCGGGTTGACGCCTGCGGCGACAGCCTTGAGGCCTTCGCGAACGATCGCCTGTGCGAGAACGGTTGCCGTCGTGGTGCCGTCACCAGCAACGTCAGAAGTCTTGGAGGCGACTTCTTTCACCATTTGCGCACCCATGTTTTCGAACCTGTCGGCGAGCTCGATTTCTTTGGCGACGGACACGCCGTCCTTGGTGACAGTCGGTGCGCCGAAACTCTTTTCGAGAACGACGTTGCGGCCTTTCGGTCCGAGGGTCTGCTTGACTGCGTTCGCAAGAATGTTGACGCCGGCGGCCATGCGATGGCGCGCGTCGTCAGAGAATTTAACTTCTTTAGCGGACATTGATTACTCCTAAAACGGTAATACTTTGTTGATCTGAATAATGGGCGGGCAGGATTAGGCGTCGAAAACAGCCATGATGTCGTCTTCACGCATCACCAGAAGTTCGTCGTCATCGACTTTCACTTCGGTGCCGGAATACTTGCCAAACAGGATCTTGTCGCCGACCTTGAGGTCCAGTGCGCGCACTTCGCCGTTTTCCAGAATCTTGCCATTGCCAACCGCAACGACTTCACCTTTGATGGGCTTTTCAGTGGCGGAGTCCGGAATGACGATGCCGCCGGGTGAAGTTTTTTCTTCTTCCCAACGCCTGACGATGACTCGATCGTGTAAAGGACGAATCTTCATACCTTTCGCTCTCCTAATTTTATTTAATCTATTGATAAATAACGGAAAGTTTTCATTTTATTAGCACTCTCCGTCGAGTAGTGCCAGCACTATAGTGGCCGCGCTCGAAAAGTCAAGAAAAACTGCGGTCAGGACGGCGAATTTCCGAGATCGTCCAAGCGGGTTCGGCCTGACACCCTTCCTATTCGGCGCGGTTAGAATGGGCTTTGATACTTCCCGCGAAGCAAGAGGAAACTGATGTTGAGATCTGGTGTTTCAGGCGTACTTAGGGTGGTCGCACAAGGTGGTGCGGTGTGGTTCGGCTTGCTGCTGTTTACGACCGCCGGTGCAACTGAACACGACTTCGGTGGCCTTCGAATCGCGGTCGAAGCCGATGTCAGCGCCTATGTATCGGCATCTGACTACCAGATCACTGTCGCAAACGAAGAGCTCCTGCTGACCCGGCTGACCGCCCCTTACCTGGGTACCTTATCCAACAGTTTTGTTGCTGACCTGAATAAGGATGGAAATTTCGAGGTTGTCGTCACGTTTACCCATAATGGTGGCACCCAGACCGGCATCCACCTCTATACTTGGTCTGAATTTCGCTTGCAGCCAATCAAGGTCGCAGCTCTGGCAGGTGGTCAGCTCAACGGTTATCAAGGCGGGGATCAATTTGCTGTGGCGGGTGGCGAACTTGTGCGCATTTACCAGGTCCACAAGGAAACCGAAAACGGTTGGGAGCCCACCGCTGAGCGACGGCGCTTGCATTATTCTCTTGCTGACGGCCGCTGGATAGCGGAGTAAGGGTTTACAGGAGCGCAATCAGCCCAACAAATGGCTTCCGTCGTCGCGGTTGTGCGCTAGTTGCTGAAGATGGATTTGCGGGGAGAAAATCGCGTCTATGTTGACGATGAATCTGGAGCAGTCTGTCGAGAAATTGCTGGTGCTCTGTCATCGGCGCACATTCGCGGCGAACGCGGCGATCATCCGCCAGGGCGATGCCGCCGGTGAACTTTACTACATCATCACCGGTTCCGTGACGGTTTTGCTTGAGGACGATAAGGGCCATGAAATAGTCCTTGCGTAACTCAATCCAGGCGATTTCTTCGGCGAAATTGGCCTGTTCAATGAAGACGCAAACCGCACGGCGCTGGTCAGGGCGCGTCGCGCGGACCTTGCTGGACCTATACGAACAGCCTGATGCGAAGACGCATTACGATGTTATGCAGGTTCGGGTGACCCGCTAGGAACTGTCCCGTCTGGTCGGCTGCTCCCGCGAAATGGTTGGCAAGGTGATCAAGGACATGGAAGAGCAAAAACGCGTCGCGGCGGAAGGTAAGAATATAGTCGTCCTTGGAGTCCGGCCGCAGGAGAATGAAGCACTTCTGACTGAGTCCGCAGTCGGACAGTTGCCCCGGCCACCGCCTTGGCGATTTCAGCGGGCTCCATCCCGACCCCGAATCGCGCCGATTACCACCATATATTGATGGTCTCTTTATGCCAGACCCAATATAATAGGGGCGTAGGTCGAACTAGGGCTGACCGCTGCTCTACCAATCTGCATCTGGGCATTACCGGAAACCTTTATGCGAACGATTTCGGCGCTGGTCATAGGCCTGTTGGTTTGCTCTGGCGCCGCGGGGTTCGATCCGACGGCGGTGCAGGAGGCACTCGATTCCGGTGAAACGGCTGATGCTGTTACCGCCCTGCAGGAAGCCGCTGTCGACAGTGGGGTAGCGGCAAGAATGCTCGCTAGCCTCCATCAGCGGGGCGCAGGGGTGCCGAAAGATATAGACAAGGCGCTGGTGCTTTACCGGCAGGCTACTGAAATGGGTGATGCTGAAGCACAGTTCAATCTCGGCAACATCTATCTGCTAGGTCAAGGCGTGCGCGCAGACGACGCCTGGGCACTCACCTACTACCGTGCGGCGGCCCGGCAGGGGCACCAGTTGGCGCGAAGGAACATGGATCAGCTGTACCGCGCTGCCGGGCTCGAGCCGCCAGTCTTTGAGGTTGATGAGACCGTTATCGAACCAGACACGCCGGAACAGCTAACCGCTGACGAACCTGAAGTCGTTGTGGCTCCTGCGGTGGAAGAAGAAGCGCTTGCGCCGACTATAAAACTCGGCACCGAATCGGCGCCAGCGATTTCTGCACCGCCAGCAGCGGAAAGCGAAGTTGTGCAGAGCACCGAGACGGCGACTACTGATGTGAGCGCGGGCGCTGTTTCCGCGGCGCCCCGGCTCACGTCAGTAGTCGTAGCCGAGTCGACGACTGGAATGGTCGCGGGAGGGCCTGAGGCCGAGACGATGAATGAAGATGAGCGCGCGGCGATTCAAATGGCGCAGGATCGCGGTGTCAACGTTGCATTGAACGACTCGCAGGCTGCGGCGATGACATCAGCCCCGGACCTGCAGCAACTAAGGCAGGCCGTTCAGCAACTCCCGCAGGATGAACAAGGAGCCATCGTTACTATTCGGACGTTGGCGGATTCCGGTTATCCGGCTGCGCAGTTTGAAATGGCGCGCTTGAACCTTGCCGGCCAGGGTATGACCCAGAACGTACCGGAAGCAGTCTCATGGTTGGGACAGGCCGCCGCCGGTGGTCACATCCAAGCCCAGTTTGACCTCGGGAATCGCTATTTGATCGGCGCCGGCGTTGAACCGGATGAAGCGATGGGCATAACCTGGTTGCGAGAGGCTGCGCGCGGCGGACATGCGGACGCGATCAAACGGTTGGGTTCGATCTATGCGCAGGCCGGATTACCGATGCCTGATATGGTGCGTCCGCCGCATCTGGCGCCGACGCGCTAGATGGCAGCTGCGAACGTAATCAATAATTTCGACGCCGGAACGGAATCGTGCGAAATTGCAGCGGACCGAGCCATAGAACAGGAGCCTGAACCTGTGCAGGTCGAGGAAGCCGACACACTTGAACAAACGGTGACGGACACCCGGCAGGAGGCCACCGAGGTGGCGGTGAATGAGTACGCGGCGATGCCGGAGCCAGAGCCCTATGTTGAGCAACGCCAGGACTATGCGGTTGTTGATCACACCGGCGCAACGCTGCCAAAAGCGAGCCAGGCAGAAATTAACCCACCGCGTCCCGACAATCATGGTGTGGTATCCGGTGGCTCGCTGGCCTAGGCAGTGAAGCCCGCCTCTGCGGCGGCGCCTGAGTTCATTCGCACCGCCGATGCCGTCCAGGACCTGCTGCGGAACTCACCTATCACGATTGTCGAACCTGCGGTCGAGACGCTCGACGAAATTGAGAGTAGTGACCCATCGTCTGTGCAGGCCCTCCGAATTGCGCGAACCGGACTTGGATGAAACGGCCGACGAAATCGCAGCGGCCGTAGCGACGACGGAGTCGAACAGCTACGAGCGGCGCGGTGCCGGCGCAATTGATCGGGATCCAAGTCTTGCTGCCTCATCTGAATCTGCCGAAGCAGAGGATACCGTTCACTAAGGCAAGTCATTCTTTGGTCGCATTGCAGATGCGCTGACCGGCGAGGAAACCCAGTGCGGAGCTTTCGTAAGTCGCGCGCCGGGTGGTGGCGAAGCCGCCGCGGCGTCGACTGTAGAAACGGCCGTTGACGCAGTCGAGACGACGGCGCCAAAACTTGCGATCGCCGAACCGGCCGAGCCAAACGTCGTCGAGCCGATGCCGACGCTTGAACAGGCCAAAGCGCGGTTGAACGCCCAGGACTACGCGCGGGCAGCGGACATGTTCGGACGCTTTGCCGAAAGCGGTGACGCAGAGGCGCAGGCGCATTTCGGTTACATGCCTTGCCAGGGGGGAGGGATACCCTAGGAGAAGGCTGGGGCATTCAGGTGGTACCGCAAATCGGCCATTCGGGGTAATCGTGATGCCCAATACAATCTTGCCGACGCTTACGCATTTGGCGAGGGCGTGCCGTACGCGCTCGGCGAAGGGGTTGAGACAGATGACGCCCTCGCGACACGATGGTCCGAGGCGGCTGCAGAACAAGGTTATCCCGCTGCCCAGTACAACCTTACCTACATGCATCGCGCTTGCAAGGGGGTGGAACAGAACGACTCAGAAGCATTCCGCTGGTATCGACTGGCTGCAGTTCAGGGACACCCGGAGGCCCGGGCAGATCTTACGAGTCTGGTCCCCGACAGCAAGCCCCGGTAGCGGGCGCATAACGCTCGCGCCAGCGTCGCGGTAACTGCTTTATTTGTGAACTAAAGAGCGATTGTCCCGCCTTCGCTGTCAGGCGTAAGCGGTGCGGGTGTCTTGGGCTGCTGCAAAGCCTCGTCGATCTGTTTTGAAAAATTTCTTAGCTCTTGCCGCAGCTCAGGCAATTTTTGTTTGAATTCTGACTCAAGTCTTCGAAGTTCGCGCTCGATCGTTGGCATCGCCCGATTGATCTCGTCGACCGATTTATCAATACCTTCTTTCAGTGCATCGCCAATGGTTGCGATCCGGTCAATGACCCCCGCCAGCTGACCGTGCCGTGATATTTCATTGGCCGTTGCGGCATAGTCGACGCGCCATTGATCTTCTTCAAATCGCAAGCGTGTGTCGATATTTATCGTGACTGGTTGATCGCTGTCCAGCGTTACTGAGGTCTCGATAGTGGAAGCTTCTCCGTCGATCACGATTCGTCCCAGGGAGAAATCAGCGATCGGCAGCAGTTTGGATTCGCTGTCAAGGCTGGCGCGGTCTTTGGCCAGGACGTACCGCTTGATTTTCGCTGAATGCTCGCTGATTGCGGCGCGCCAGAATCGCTCGGCGACGTCGTGCGGAGTGAGTTGCTGAGTACAGCCGATCTGCATCAGGCCGGTCAGAGCGCCGCATAGGACAAGCGCAGCCGAATAGACTGCCTTCCAGAAGCGGCGGCCGGCCGACTCAGCTTTGCTGCTCAACCGCAACCGGCCCGCTGAAAGGCGGGCGTTCCGGCGTCGCAACCTTGCCCATACGCATAATCGCTGCCAGCCATCATCACCAATGCCATCACGATGCTTAGCGGGCAGCTCGTTTGCCATATCGACGAACTCGTCGGTCCGTTCGTTGAGGTAGAAAATTTCAGCAAGTCGTAGCTTGGCGCGAAAGTTGTTCGGTGTTTTCGCGATGATCTGATTCAGCATTTGTTCTGCTTCGGCGTACTGTCCGTGTGCAATCCGATTTTCGATTTTCTCTATGGCAGCAATCTGGTCGTTGCTTCCCGTCTCAGATTCGGCAACTGCCCGCTCCGGCGTCGGAGCGCGTTTCTCGGACAAGCGTTTCCTGACCTCGTCTTCGAGTTGCAAGAATTTCTCGCTTTTGCGTGCAATTTCAGCCAGGCGCTATTCGTCTTCCGCTGCTTCGTCGCCGCTAATCTTGAATACGCGGTAGCGCCTGTAGAGGCTAACGCATGCGATTGAAAATGCCATTAACCCGAGCACGGCCGTGAAACCGGCGAGGATGCGCATCGACAATGACATCCCTGCGGCGGGTTCGTCAACAACGCATTTAGACAACGTGGTCGCCGCCGTAGTCGGGGACGGCGCGGGCATTGCCAGCGTTACGCCGACCTCGAGACGGCCGGGCTCGGAGTTGTGAGAGGTGCGCGGGTTCAACTTCACGATGTCCGCAATCAGGGCGTCGGTATTGCTGCTGGTCAGATTCAGCTCCCGAAGGATACGCAACAGGCTCTGGTAGGATCTCATCGAACCATACACTGAACCCAGGGCTGCTGCATCCGGGGTCGCAGTGGTTGAGCGTGAAGCCTGTTCGCGACCACCCCCCGGCCGCGAAGTAACAATGGGATTCGGCACCAGTGTGTAATGGCGAACGCTCGTACCGCGGATTGAAATCACGCGAAGTCG
>CAXGUU010000037.1:0-17528 GCA_964012875.1 uncultured bacterium | reverse complement strand
GCGTCTCCTGATGGCTTCCATCTCAGCCTTCGGCCGCACGGGGCCGTTGGCTCACAAGACCGGATTTGACTGGATTGCCCAAGCTTTTGGTGGTGTCATGCACGTCACTGGGCCGCGTGACGGCGGACCGCATCCGGTCGGTATGGGCATGGCCGATGTCAGTTCAGGGGTTCACGCGTTTGCGGCTATTGGTTATGCCCTGTTTGACCGCGAGCGCACCGGCAAGGGGCAATGGATGGATATTTCAATGATCGACAGCCTGTTCCACATGCATGAGGCCAATTTGCAGGTTAATCAGATTACTGAAGGCGCCTTTGTACCCGGACGGGTGGGGACGCATCACCAGCTCCTGTGTCCATGCGGTATCTACAAGGGGCCTGAAGGCTACATTGCCCTGCTGGTAGTCCAGAACCAGTGGGCGGGACTTTGCCGGGCCATGGACCGGGCTGACCTGGAACTTGACCCGCGGTTCGCGGCGCAGGCAGACCGGGCAGAAAACCAGGAGGCGCTGATTCCCATCATCGAACAATGGATGCAATCGTTGCCCACAGATGTCGATGTACTGAAACGACTCGACGCCAATCGTGTACCGAGCGGACCCGTGCTCAATCCCGCCGACGCGGTGCATCACCCGTATTTCTTGGAAAGAGGCACGGTGCGCGATGTCACCGATCCCATATTGGGCAGCCTGAAACTACCTGGATTTCCACTCCGTTTCTCGCGCCAGCAGGCCTATCCGGCCAGGCAGGCGCCGCTATTGGGGGAACACAACGAAACCGTCCTCCGGGGAATGTTGAACTACGATGAAAATTGCATTAACACTTTGAAGGGTAAGGGCGTTATTGCCTCCGCACCGACCTAAGCCGGGCGCGTAACGAACAAGAACAGGAAAAAAAATGGGAAGATTGAAAGATAAAGTTGCCGTGATAACCGGAGCCGCCAAAGGCCAGGGCGCGGTCGAAGCCCGATTATTCGCTGAACACGGCGCGACCGTTGTCATGACCGATGTGATGGTAAGCGAAGGGCGGGCGCTGGCTGAAGGACTGGGGCAGGAATTTTACGAGCACGATGTCAGCAACGCTGCGCAATGGCAGGAAGTGATTGATAAAACGATAGAAAAACACGGCCGCATCGACGTCCTGGTTAACAATGCCGGCATCTTTCAGTCGGCCAGGATGCTTGAGACCGAACTTGCTGATTACGAACGTATCATCGCTGTAAATCAGACCGGGGTATTTCTGGGCATGCAGGTTACGGGAAAGGTGATGTGTGAAGCGGGCGGTGGTTCCATCGTCAACATTTCGTCGCTAGCCGGCATGGAAGGCGCTCCGGGCGCTTTCGCCTATTCAACCAGCAAGTGGGCCGTCCGGGGAATGACTAAAATCGCGGCACAGGAGCTGGGCCGATTCGGTGTCAGGGTCAATTCGGTCCATCCGGGCTTCATTGATACCGACATGCTCCAGCAGACGCCGGCGGCAACAGCGGGAAAGATGGACAAAGTGGTCAAACGTGCGGTCCCGTTAGGACGGACTGCGGGGAGCGAGGAGGTCGCCAACGTCGTCCTGTTTCTGGCCAGCGATGAAAGCTCGTATTGCACCAGCGGAGAATTCACAGTTGATGGAGGACTTCATAAATAGTTCATAAGCCATTGCTATGAAATCTTTTTATGAATTCTACGAACGGGCAGCTGAGAGTAAGGGTAGCGTAGAGGAACTGGAGTCCTTGATCCCATCGGCCAGGAGTGCTGAGGCGCTCGCTGGGATTGGTGACGACCGGTGGCTGTCGGAAATGACGCGGTCGGTGTTCCAGGCCGGATTTGTGTGGCGCGTCGTCAGTGCGAAATGGCCGGCCTTCGAAACGGCATTCGAAGCGTTTGACCCGCACGCGGTTGCCTACATGGACGAGGCTAGATTCGACGAACTGCTTAGGGATCAGCGTCTGATCAGGCATCACGCCAAGATGCAAGCGACGCGCGAAAACGCGGTATTTTTGCTCGATTTGGCGCAGGAGCATGGCAGTGCTGCTAAATTTTTCGCAAACTGGCCGGATGACGATTACGTGGGGCTGCTTGAGATATTGAAAAAGCGGGCTTCAAGGATGGGCGGCACTTCGGCACAGTACTACCTCAGGCGGATGGGTAAGAATGCGTTCATTCTTACTCAGGACGTGATCAGGGTGCTGATTGCCGAAAACATCGTAACCAAGCCCCCGACAACCAAAAGCGATCGGCAGGCGGTACAGGAAGCATTTAATTACTGGGCCACGGAATCGGGACGTGGTTTAACCGCTGTGAGTCGCGTGTTGGCGCTCAGCTTAGAATAGATATTAGATTAATTAAATGATATAAATATATAATAATTAATAGTTATTTTGATTGATCTGAGTGAAATCGCACAAAGAATACTCAACGGAACGCGCTGGTTGTGTTTGGAACATGGCGCTCGATTAGTTCGATACGCGGGCATGGCGGTATAGAAACGTATCGACTGCCCCGCAGCAATTTTGGTCAAGGAACGGTCCGTTCACAGCATCATTTCAGAATCCGTGTAGCGCCCTGTGGCCGCCACTGCTGTTGCCGGTTACGGGTCCGGTGTACCCTCGCTGATTTTCGCCCGCATCAGCATAGATCTTTGCATGCCCTGGCAAAGTTTTCATTGCACCAGACCCGCGGCACAGGTACACTCTACGCCTCATCCATACGCTACCGTACGGTACAACAACGTATGGATGCGACGATATATAAATAATTTATTGAATAGTAATAACTAACAAGGGCATTACTCGCTATTTCCGGAATCGTCCGGTATATCAGAAAGCAGCAAGTGGAATCGTCGTTCGGCGAGTTCGTCGCGCAAATCGTCGGGCACGTTGAGAGAGGTGGTGTATTCACCGACTTGGTAGAAATACAGCGCCTGAGCGCGAAGTAAAGACTCGGCTTCGTCGAATCCGGCCGCCGCGAAGAGTAGTTTCAAATAATCAATACGCCGCTGGTCGATTTCGGCGACCGCAAGGGCAGCGTAGTCGTTGAATCGCGCAAATTCGCGCATTGCGACATCATGGTGGGAGTCATCGGTATGATCGGTGAAATCAATAACCGAGCGGATCAGATTCGGGGCATCCCGAATGTGGCCGACGTCGAGGGTTTTAATGAACTCGAACTGATTGTTCCGCCACCAGTCGACCATCTCGTTTAGCAGAGCTTCGCGGTTCTTGAAATGCCAGTAAAAGCTGCCCTTGGTGACATCGAGCTCACGCGCAAGGATTTCAACCTTGACATCGTTAATGCCATGCGAAAACAGCACATCGAGCGCCTTTTTGAGCCAGACGTCCCGATGCAGCGTTTCTTTGGCCGTTTTTGTCATCTATTTCCACAAATTTCAATATCCGAATACCACAATTCTAGTCGACAACGCTGGGATTAATCGTTTACGGCGACCGACCAAACAGCGAAGGAGCAAATTTTGGACCTTGACCACCTGACTGACGAAGTGCGTGGCCGCTATCGCAAGCTCTTGGACGAAGGCGCAGACCCCAACGAGTGGGCCTACGCCTGGCGTATGGAATACAACCGCGGCGGCTTCAAAGCCGTGGATATGTTGATGGAAGAGGTGATTAACCCGGACAAGTGCATCGGTTGCGCAGCATGTCTGGCGATATGCCCGGTCGACGTTTTTGACTTTAAAGACGAAAAACCGGTCGACACGCGGCACGATGCCTGTGTTTTTTGTGAGCTTTGTGTCGATGTTTGTCCTGTCCTGAGACCGACGGATAAAGATTTGAATGATCAAATCGGTCTGAAAGAACCGGTTCAGGACACAGGATTCGGCCCGTACGCGTACGGGGTTTACGCCCGAGCGACGGAGAAAGCCTGGGTCGAGCACGGTCAGGACGGCGGTGTGTGCACTGCGTTGCTGATTCACGGTATGAAAAACGGCACCATCGCCGGCGCTGTAGCAGGGGAGGAGCACGCAGAGAATCCGCAGATGGGTTCCTCCATGTTACAGACGACGCCGGAGCAAGTGATCGCAGGGATGCGGTCCCGATATACCTACCAGCCGAACACCTTAGCCCTAGTCGAGGCGATGAAAAAAGACATCAGCCCACTGGCCGTTGTTGGTGTGCCGTGCCAGGTCAACGGCGTCCGTCAGATGCAGCATTCAAGCATCCGGCTGGACGTCGCAGAATGGTACAAACAGAACATCGGCCTGGTGATCGGGCTCTTTTGCTCTGAATCCTTCACAGAAGAGGGCGTCGACTGGCTTGCCGAAGAGATGGAGGTGCCTAAAAAGGACATCGCCAATATCAATATCAAAGGCAAGATAGTGATCAAGCTGGCCGATGGGCGAGAGGACTCGCGATCGCTCAAAAAGATGGGTAAATACGCCCGACCCGCCTGCCTTTACTGCATGGACTATTCAGCAGACACAGCAGACATCGGGCTCGGTGGCATCGGCATCGACAACTGGACCTTTACCGTGATTCGTACCGAAGCCGGGCATAAGGCCTGGCAGGCACTGGTCGATGATGGATGGGTCGAGACCAAGGAATTCGACGAAGCGCCCAAAGGCAAAGAACTTGTCGAAAGGCTCTCGATTTACAAGAGAAACCGGCCTTTGCCGGCGCTCATGCCAACGCTCGATGAGCGCACGGAAATCGGTAATCTTGACCCCAAGAACTACTACCGTGGTTGGGAAGAGGGTAATTCAGCCAAGGAGTGGCGTCCGTTGCCGCCACCGCCGCCAAAGAAGAAAAAAACCGTAGCTAAAGAGGGCAAAGCCAATGACTGACACCAAGCCAAGGGCAGAAGACATCAATGTAATCTGCGGGGGGCAGGGCGGCGATGGGTCCCTTACAGTCATTAATATCCTGGCTGATGTGCTGCGTGGTGGCGGCATGAAGGTCTACACCGAACGAGACGTCCGTTCGCGCATAAAAGGCGGTATCACCTCCGCGACATTACGTGGGTTTCTCGGCGATCGCTTATGCATCGGCAGTAAGCTCGACCTGCTGGTCGCCTTCGACACGCTGGCTGTGAAGCTCTATGCCTACCGGTTGGACTCAACTAGTGTCGTTATTTACGACAATTCGGCCGGAGATCTCGGTGACGACGTCGACATACCCGAGGGTGCACGCCTCATCGGGGTTCCGCTAAGTCGTTGTGCGGTAAAAAGTTTTCGTCGCGATATCTATAAGAACAGTATTGCTTTTGCGGTTGTCGGTCGCTTCCTCGGTCTGGATGACGAGGAAATGAGGCAATCGTTCAACAAGCGATTTGCCCGCCGCGGCGCGCAACTTCTCAAATACAACCTCGAGGCATTGGATATCGGCTTCGGACTGGCCGACGACGCCGGCCTGTCGGTGGGTTCGGGGCGCTATGCGTTCGAAACCGCCGAAGCAAAACCACAAATGCTGATTACCGGTAACGAGGCGACAGCATTCGGTTTCGCCGCGGCAGGCGGGCGGTTTTTCGCCGGGTACCCCATTACACCGTCCACCGAGATCATGGAGTGGCTGACCAAGTGGATGCCTAAATTCGGCGGTGTTGTGCGTCAAGCGGAGGATGAGCTGTCCTCGATCAACATGGCTCTGGGGGCGGCGCTGGCCGGGGCCCGCGCGATGACCGCAACCTGTGGACCGGGTATCTCGCTGATGCAGGAAGGAATCGGCCAGCTAGGGATGTGCGAAATTCCGCTCGTCATCGTTGACGCCCAGCGCGGTGGACCCAGTACCGGCCTTCCGACCAAACCCGAGCAATCGGACATCAATCTGCTTGTATACGGTGGTCATGGCGACTTTCCGAGAGCTGTATTAGCACCGGGAACACCGAAAGAGTGTTTTGACATCGCCATTGCTGCCACGAATCTGGCTGAACAGTACCAGATTCCGGTGTTTATCGCCCTCGATCAGGCGATTTCGCAAAATCTGGCCAGTATCGAGCCGTTCGACTTCGAGCAGGTGTCGATTGATCGCGGTAAACGACTGACATCCGAGGATTTGGCGGCCAAGGAAGAATACAGGCGCTATGCGTTCACCAAAGACGGCGTGTCGGAGTACTCGATTCCTGGCACGCCCGGAGGCATGTGGTTGGTGCAGGGTGCTGAGCACGACGAGTGGGGCCTTGTCTCCACCGACCCGATTAACCGGGTCGACATGGTTGAAAAAAGGCTGCGCAAGATGGAATCCATGAAGGCTGACCTGCCACGGGCGATAAATCATGGTCCCGACACCGCTGAGATCGGTTTTATCGGCGTTGGCGCAACTTTTGGCGTGATTCGCGAAGCGATGGATATCCTCCAGGAGCAGGGCATTTATACGCAGTATCACCAGCCACGAACCCTGTTCCCGATGCTCGACGAAACGCCGGCGTTCACAGTCGGTCGCAAAAAGGTCTTCGTCGTCGAATACAACGCGATCGGCCAGATAGCCAATCTGATCAAGTCTTGCGGTGGGCTGGAGGAAAACATCATCAGTTACCTGCAATTTGACGGCACGCCTATGAAAGCGAAGAAGCTGGCTGATTTTGTAATCAAAGAACTCGATTTGAGAAAGGCGGACGTAGCATGACGAAAACTTTTACACCTTCGCGCCCGATCTGGTGCGCTGGCTGCGGCGATTTCGGCGTCCTGCAAGCTTTGGTTAACGGTTTGGAGGAACTGGGGGTCGCCGCGCATGAGCGTTTTGTCGTGGCGGGCATCGGCTGTTCGGGTACGTTGCAGAATAATCTGTCGTGTTATGGCTACCACGCGCTGCACGGTCGCGTTTTACCGACCTGTACCGGTGCTAAACTGGCCAATCCGGAACTGACTGTGGTTGGCGTTGGCGGCGACGGCGATGGCTATGCCATTGGTGGTGGCCATCTGATGCACTCGTTCAAGCGTAATCCCGGCATCACCTACATTGTCATGGCCAATGGCACTTACGGCCTCACCAAGGGACAGGCTTCTCCCATTGCGCCGAACGGATGGGGCGGGAATGTCGAAGACGATATGGATCCAGTGATGCTCGGTTTAAGCATCCCTGGCTCAACCTTCATCGCGCGCGCTTACAGCGGTGAGCCGGCGCAATTGCTACGAATAACCACCGCGGCGCTCGATCACAGCCGTTCGGGCAAAGGCATGTCATTTGTCGAAGTGTTGTCTCCCTGCGTTACCTACAACGACACCTATCGGGATTGGAGAACCATGGTCTACGACGTTGACGAGGAAGACGGATACGACTCTTCAGACCGAGGCGCTGCTTTCGTGAGAATGACGGAATTGCGCGAACAGGGGAGGCTCCCCCTTGGGCTGATTTACCAAAACGACCATGTAGCACTGGAGAAGGCAGCCTTGAGCAAAAGTGTTGAAGCACCGCCTGCCTTGCAGGACGTGGGTGCGCCGTTTCTCAAGGACACGTTCCAAGATGCGCTGAATTCTTTCATAAGGTAATGGATTACCTTTTGTTGCCTCCTCCCACACTTCCATGCGGAGCGCTGCCCTGCGCTCCAGCATGATTGCAACGATTATTCGGGGCCGGGATGGCCCTTTTTTTTTGCCTGCATGAAATGTCAGCTGGCGCGTCGTTGTGGGGCGGGGTACCTTTGACCGCAACCGATTTCTGCCGGATAAATGGCTAAATCAATATAAAAGGGGACAACATGAGCGGGGACCTATTCGACCTGAGCGGTAAAGTTGCGATGATTACCGGTGGAAGCCGGGGATTAGGCCGACAAATGGCGCTCGCGTTCGCCGATCGAGGCGCAGACATCGCCGTGGTCAGCCGAAAAATTGGAAAATGTGAAGAAACGGCCGCTGAAATCGAAAAATCAGGGCGCAAAGCCTTCCCATATGCCTGCCACGTCGGCAAATGGGACGAACTCGATACCGCAGTGGGCGCCATTTACAACCATTTCGGCAAAGTGGACATCCTTGTGAACAACGCCGGCTTGTCACCCCTGTACCCGTCTCTGGACCAGGTTACGGAGGAACTCTTCGATAAGGTGGTCGCTATCAATCTCAAGGGGCCTTTTCGGCTGATGGCATTGGTCGGCAAGCGTATGGCCGATGGAGACGGCGGGAGTATCATTAATATCTCCAGCACCGCATCGATAGCCCCAAGTCCCGGTTCGCAACCATACGGAGCCGCTAAAGCCGGCCTGAATGCGATTACCGGTACGTTCGCGCACGCTTACGGGCCTTCTGTCCGGGTCAATTGCATTATGGCCGGTCCGTTTTTGACCGATATTTCGAAAGCTTGGGACCTGGATGCCTTCAATCTACGCGCCGAGCGGATGGCCATCGCCCGCGGTGGCGAACCTGAGGAGATTGTCGGCGCGGCGCTGTATTTCGCGAGCAGGGCCTCCAGCTTTACCACGGGCTCTGTCCTGCAGGTCGATGGCGGTTACATGGGCAGCGGGGAATAACCGCTCCGTATGTAAGACCGGCGGCCGGTCATTATGAGCCATGAATAGTGCAGTCATAATTTAACATAATATACATTATGCGCAATCATTGAAGCAATAGTATCCAACGCCATAAATTATATTTAACCTCTAATCTGATAATTAATTTATTGTTTATTATAGATTTTATAAATTTATTTCGAGGTTTTGGGTGCCGGTGGCTGCGATAGTCCGCGAAATTTACCGCATCTAAGAATGGGTGCACCCTGGGTTTGGTGGAACGACCTTATATAAGCTAGCAGAGCCGCGCTGCTAAATTCACCTCGGTTTGCCAACCACAGATGAGCAAAATAAAGAAAAAAGTTGCATAAAAACTAAATCTAGTGTAATTGATGCTGGGTGGTCGCAGCATATTGTATGCTGACGCACTAAACCAATGAGATAGACGAGGGAATATTTATGCTTGACACTGCGAAACGTTTCTTACGGGAAGTGGTCGAAGTAGGCTTGTTGTTAATTGCCGTAGCGGTGATTCTGCAGGTCATCTTCGGTGCTGCCGTCCCGTTCGTCGGCGGGGATGTCGTCGCCAATCTGCTATCAATTGTTACAACGCTTGGTGACGGGGGTCTCGTTGGACTTATAGCGGTTGCCATCATCCTTTACTTGATAAATAAAAACTCGGCTTGAAACACGAGACTTTTATCATCCTTACTTAAACTCAGAATGGCCTTCTCGGCGGCCGCGTACTCGCGCGCCGAGAAGGCTCGGAAGCTTGGTGCAATACAGCGCTTAGGCGCATAAGCATTCAGATCTGACGGTCCTACGAAGCCTCCCTATCCGCTGTTGGTGATTTAGACTCAATACTGAGCCCCCTCGCTGGCTAGCAACGAGAGCATCCTTGGATAACCTGGGCTACAAGGCATTTGGAAATCTTGTGGTCCAGAACCACCGTTTGGGAGGATGGCAATGACGCAAATGGTCGAGGACGGTCGATTGCCGATGACCTTGCCAATATTCAACGTTTTTTATATCACTTAGGTATAAGGATATAGCTAAATGTAATATATAGTCTGGCAGCTTGACTAAATATCGGGTTTAACCGTGTCCTTGACCAGTCTTTCCATCGTATTTTCGGGCATTGTCATCGGATTGCTGCTGGGCCTGACGGGCGGTGGAGGATCTATCCTCACTGTACCCCTGTTGGTCTATATCGTTGGCCTAGAGGCGAAGGTGGCGATTGCGACCTCGCTGCTTATCGTTAGTCTCGCCAGTCTGGCCGCACTTGTCCCACATTCGCGCCGCGGGAACGTGGTTTGGAAAATTGGTCTCTTGTTCGGGGCCGCCGGTATGGCAGGCGCCTATTCCGGTGGACGGCTGGCTGAATATTTCAGTGACGTCGTACTCCTGTTGATTTTTGCCGGAGTGATGATCGGTTGTGGCTCGGCAATGGTCCGGCGACGGGTACCGGCGGCGGTGACAACGGAAGCCAGCGCAGGCCTGAGCGAACGCTCAACAGTCCGAATTTTGCTTGATGGTTTCGTGGTTGGCGGGCTTACTGGAATTGTTGGCGCAGGCGGTGGATTCCTGGTCGTCCCAGCGCTAGTTTTGCTGGGCGGATTACCGATGCATACCGCGGTCGGTACTTCCCTGCTCGTCGTCAGCCTCAAATGTTTCGCCGCTCTGGCCGGTTACATCAGTCACGCTTCGATTGATCTTCACTCCGCGGTCATTATTAGCGCGCTGGCAATGATTGGTACGGTGCTTGGTAGCCGGTTGTCGCAAAAAATCTCCGGCGATCAGTTGCAAAGCGGATTTGGAATCTTTGTTTTGTGCGTTGCGGCGATGCTCATCGTTGCCGAAGGCAGCGGGCTGATTGCCATGAGTTTCGACGTCACGCGTATGCAGGCGGCACTGGGACTTGGCGTGGTCGAAGTTTTGGCCGCCTTGGTCTTACTGATGAAAATAATTAATTCCCGGACCAAGGTTGGTGTTTCAAGCTAGAGTCACCGACAAATTTTGAACCTCTTCAAATCACCACCATGGAGAGCATACGTTGATTGAATCTGGAACCATCCCATCCGCATTGTTGGGCGGCGCAATCATTGGCGTTGCGGCCGTCATGATGCTGGCCCTGAACGGACGCATCTTGGGGGTCAGCGGTATCGCCGCAGGTATCTTATCTCAGCAAACCAGCGACAAAGCGCTTCGACTACTCTTTCTGATCGGCATGGTTGTGGGCGGCTTGATCGTCGCGCGCCTGTTGCCGGCCGCGATGCCCGGCGCAGTAACTACCAATATCGGCTGGTTAATGGCCGCCGGTTTCATTGTCGGGTTTGGCACACGGCTGGGGGGCGGCTGCACCAGCGGACATGGCGTTTGCGGCATGTCACGTCTGTCCGCGCGCTCGATCGTCGCCACTTGCGTGTTCATGTTCATCGCAATGATGAGTGTGTTCATCATTCGGCATGTCATTGGGACAGCGGTATGAAGGCTTTCAGTTTTTTCGCGCTAGGGGTGGTGTTCTCCTTGGGGCTCGGTATTTCGGGCATGACGCAACCGCTCAAGGTCCTTGCTTTCCTCGATGTCGTCGGCGCTTGGGATCCGGCCCTGATGTTTGTCATGGTTGGCGCCATTGTCGTCACTTTTACCGGCTACCGCCTGGTCCTGAAGCGACCCTTTCCGTTGCTGGGCGCCCGTTTTGAGATCCCGACTAGACGGTCGATTGATGGCCAGCTCGTTGCCGGTGCTGCCCTGTTCGGATTGGGCTGGGGCATGGCCGGGTTCTGTCCGGGGCCCGCCATCGTTGCCCTGGCCGGTGGCAGCGTGGAGGTTGCGCTGTTTGTGCTCGCAATGTTCGTTGGCTTTATCGCTAAGGACCTGGCGGTGAAAACACGCCCCAGCATTGAATCTAACGCTGCAGTGAACGGCTGAATTGGCGCTCAGTCGCCCAGAGGTGACCATGGTCCGGCGGGGATGATGCCAGTAGGGTTGATCGTCTTGTGTGAACCGAAGTAGTGATTCTTGATGTGCTCAAGGTTCACGGTGTCACTCACGCCGCGAACAGCATAAAGCTGTTTCGTGTAAGCAAATAGCTTTGGATAATCGCGCAGTCGCCGCAGGTTGCATTTGAAATGGTAGTGATAAACGGTATCGAAGCGAACCAGTGTTGTGAATAAGCGCCAGTCAGCCTCAGTGATCGAATCGCCGCACAAAAACTGATTCGACTGCAGCCGCGTCTCAAGCCAGTCCAGCGTCTCGAACAGGGCCGCGACGGCCTCGTCGTAGGCCTCCTGGCTGGTCGCGAATCCGCAGCGGTAAACACCGTTGTTGACGGTGTGATAGATGCGCTCGTTCATGGCGTCGATTTCCGCGCTCTGTGACTCGGGGTAGTAGTCTCCCGGGGCAGCACCGATACCGTCGAACGCAGTGTTGAACATGCGAATGATCTCGGATGATTCGTTGTTGACGATGGTTTGCCGGTCGCGATCCCAGAGGACCGGTATGGTGGCGCGGCCGGAAAATTGAGGATCGGCTGCGGTATAGATTTCATGCATGAAACGGGCGTTGTTGATGCTGTCGCCGACTACCCCCCTGCCCGGTTTAAAGTTCCAGCCATCGTCACCCATGAACCAATGGACGACCGAGACTGAAATTAAATTTTTCAACGATTTCAGATTGCGAAAGATGATGGTGCGATGCGCCCATGGGCAGGCGTGTCCGATATAAAGGTGATAGCGTCCTGCTTCGGCCTTGTAACCGCCCTCACCGCTTGGTCCTGGGCTGCCGTCTGCGGTGACCCAGTTTCGGAATTGGGCGTCTGCACGTTTGAATCGGCCGTCGGACGATTTCACGCCCGACCCTTCTCGATGCCAAACACCATCTACGAGAACGCCCATGAATCTCGGTTCGTCCTAGATTGTGCGGGCCGGCATCTCAGGCCGCATTCGAAAACAATGAAAAGAAATTTTTTGTCGTGGCTCGGGCAATGTCGTCAATGTGCTCGCCACGCAGCTCTGCAATATGGTGCGCTGTATGAATGACGTTTGCAGGTTCGTTCTGTTTTCCTCGCAGTGGCACAGGCGACAACCAGGGCGAATCCGTCTCGACAAGAAGGCGATCCAGCGGCACTTTTCGCGCAACGTCCTTGAGCGCTGTTGCATTTTTGAAGGTCACGATTCCGGACAGGGAAATGTAGAACCCCATCGCAAGAGCAGCCTCCGCGACCTCCCAGCTTTCAACGAAACAGTGCATGACGCCACCGACCGTATCGGCGTTTTCTTCCAGCATGATCGATAACAGGTCGTCAGCCGCCTCGCGGCAGTGAATGATCAGCGGTTTTTGCGCCGCGTGGGCCGCACGTATATGGGTCCTGAACCGCGCTCGCTGCCAATCCAGATTCCCGTGGCTGCGAAAATAGTCGAGTCCGGTTTCGCCTATGGCGACGACGTCGGGGTCATCAGCGCGAGTCAGTAAATCATCGATGCTGGGTTCCTGCGCCGATTGTTCAGTGTTGGGATGCACGCCGACGGAGGCATAAACATTTTCGAATTGTTTCGCTACATTTCTCACGCCCTCAAAGGACTCAAGATCGACACCCACGCAGAGCATGTGAGAAACGCCGGCTGCCACTGCTCGTGCCACCACGCCGGTGGCACCCGCTTCTTCGTCCCTGATCAGTGGGATGTGGCAGTGAGAATCAATGAGCATTACAGGCAGGTTCCGGCACGGCGTTTATCGACGGGTCGTATAGGCGGGAGCAAGCGACGGTCGCCAGCGAAGCTTAGACGAAACGGGTCGCGAACGTAGTTACATGGTGTGGGTCTGACGGTCTGATTTGAGTGCACCAGCAAGCTGGGTCTCGATTTTGTTGCGGGTTGCGCCTTTATCAAGTTCGCTGAATTGCACACCAATGCCAGCGGTGCGGTTGCCCTGCGCGCCCTTCGGTGTGAGCCAGACCACGCGCCCCGCAACCGGCAATTTTTCCTTGTTGTCCGTCAGGGTCAGCAGCATGAATACTTCGTCGCCAATTTTGTAGGCCTTATTCGTTGGAATGAACAGGCCGCCATTCTTGATGAATGGCATATAGGCTGCATAGAGCGAACTTTTGTCGCGAATGGTGAGAGAGAGAATACCCTGGCGCGGATTCGTGCCTGCTGCACTCATCGTCTAAATCTCCGTGCGCACGGTGCGCGTCCACTCATAAAATACGTTTTCAATCACGTCGGCACTGCGAACGCCACTTGATCGTCGTAATGTTGCACGCGCCGACGAAATATGATCGAGGTATAAGAATAAGCGCCTGGAGTTTAATTTATTTGAAATTTTGCGCAAGGTTCCCAAGCTTTTTTCGGTGAAAGAGACACTCCGAACCGATTGGTCGAGCTTGGTTAAGATCATCGTCCGGACGCCGAGTTCCAGATGGTCGAGTACGTCATGGGCGCGTGCGCCGGAGACCGTATTAGCGGCATCAATGAAGCCTGTAGTACCGTTGTCGAGTTCCGCGAGCACGCCCACAATATGGTCGATGATCGGGCCATCTGCGGACTCTAGCTCAGCCTTAATAGCCAATGGAGCGCCACTGACCGAGACTGTGCCGAACAGGTCTCGCGCTTCGCCCTCGCATGCCTGCTTCAGCCATTGATGCGCGCTCGCGGGGTCTTCTACCTTCAGATCCAGGCGCTGACAGCGGCTGAGTATGGTTTGCGGCAGCCTGCTCGGCTCGCTGGAGACCAACAACAGGAGGGCACCTCGCGGTGGCTCTTCCAGGACTTTCAGCAGCGCATTGGCCGCATGCCGATTCATGGTTTCGGCACTGTCGATAATCGTGATTTTGGCCCCGCCTTGATGGGATTTCATAGTGTAATAGTCGCCGACTTCCCTGATTTGATCGATGAGCAGCGCTTTACGATCGTCGTCTATTGAGACGACATTGAGGTCGGGATGACTGCCACCGGCGGACAGTGTGCAGCCGCGGCAGGTTTCACAGGCACGATCGGACTCAGACAGTCGTTCGCACAGTAACCAGCGGCTGAACTGCAAGGAGAAATCAAATTTGCCGAGTCCCTTGGGCCCGTACAGAATGTAGGCGTGTCCGAGGGCTCCAGCGTATTGGCGCTGCTGCAATTGGCGCCAGGCGGATTCGAGCCATGGATAGGGTGCGCTCATTTGAGACGCTCGCTAATACAAGTCGAAATTTGCTGATGCACCGGTCCCATCGCTTGCGTCGCATCAATAATCGCAAACCGGCTAGTGTCGGCCTTCGCCCGGTCGAGGTAGGCCTCGCGCACTCGACGGAAAAATTCGACGGTTTCGCGTTCGAACCGGTCTGCTTCGCCGCGCGTCCTGACGCGCCCCAGCGCCGTCTCAGGATCAGCATCCAGCAGCAATGTCAGATCGGGTTGCATTTTGGGGTGAACAATATTTTCAGCCGCTGCGATTAGCGTCCTCTCCAGTCCCCGGCCACCGCCCTGATAAGCATAGCTGGCGTCGGTAAAACGATCGCAAACAACCCAGCTGCCCCCTTCCAATGCAGGTTCGATGACCTCGCTCAAATGCTGTGCTCGCGCGGCGAACATCATGAGCAACTCAGTGGTTGGGTGAATCGTCGCGCCACTCACATCCAGCATCAGTGAGCGAATCGCCTCGCCGGTTTGGGTGCCGCCCGGTTCCCGTGTCGTAATGACGTCATGGCCGCAATCGCGCACTGATAGTGCGGCCGCGCTGACTGCGGTGGTTTTTCCCACTCCCTCGATACCCTCGAGGGTGATAAATTTGCCGCGAGACATCATCTATTGCTTCAGCTGAAATTTTCTAACGGCATGATTGTGCTCCGCCAGCGTGTTTGAAAAATAATGTGTGCCGTCTCCTCGGGCCACGAAATAAAGAGATTTTCCAGATGCCGGCGACACAGCCGCTCGGATGGCGGCCCGACCCGGCAGGGCAATCGGAGTCGGCGGTAAGCCATGTCGAGTATAGGTATTGTAAGGCGTGTCACCGCGTAGATGGGCACGTGTCAGGTTGCCCTTAAATTGATCGCCCAGACCGTAAATTACGGTTGGGTCGGTCTGTAGCTTCATGCCTTGACGCAGGCGACGGACAAATACGCCGGCAATTTCCTCACGCTCCCCGGCGGTCCCCGTTTCTTTTTCGATAATTGAAGCCAGAATCAGCGCCTCGTAAGGAGAATCGAGCGGAATGTCTCTTTGTTTCATCGACCATGCCTGTACAAGCTCAGATTGCATACGCTTATACGCACGCTTTAGAAGTTGTCGATCTGTGGTCTGATCGGTGAATTCGTAGGTCGACGGAAAAAACAGTCCTTCGAGGTGCGCCTCCTTTATATCGAGTGAGGCGATAATTTCATCGGGGGGCATGTCGCTCATGGTGGACTGAATGTGCTTATGGGCTGCCAGTGCAGCCACAATCTCTTCAAAACGACTACCCTCGATAAATGTAATTGTGAACGTTGCGGTATCGCCAGCAACCATTCTCGCCAGTACGCTGGCAATGGAGTCACCAGCGACGATCATGTAGCTGCCCGCCTGGATCTGCTGGGCATTACCACTAAGGCGCGCATGCAGGGCGAATAATCGAGCGTCATTGATCCAGCCTTCGTTTTCAAAATGACGGCCAATGCTGAGCGCGTTCGCACCTGGCTCGATTCGTAGCAGACGGGGCACAGCCAAGCTGAGTTCAGTATTTACAGCAGAATCCATCTCTGTGGCGACAAAACGATATACAAGCAACGCGCTTGCGACTGCCAGAACACCGACAAGAAGAAGGAATCTTACGATGGGCTTCACGGGATCAAGCGTTCTTTTCGCAAGCGATCAAGGATGAGGCTTGCCCGGGCGGCACATAAGGTTAGTCACGATTTACGCTGACAACGACACGCAGGCTGCCGAGTATGAAATTGCTCAGAGAGATTGCCGTCCTGAACTGGCAGCCCTTTGAACAGGCCGTTACCGTAGTTCAGCCGGCGGTTGTCGGCCGTAGCGAAATCCATGGCCTCACCATTAATCCGGGTGTTGGCCAATGACATCAGGTCATTACCGCCGCTATGTGCCGGCATCGCCTCAGCTGGATCAGTATTTCCGGAATACGAGTGTGCCGTTAGTGCCGCCAAACCCGAAGGAGTTCGACAATGCGATTTCAATCGGCATCGGGCGTGCGGTATTGGGCGCATAATCCAGGTCGCACTCCGGGTCGGGTGTGGTGAGATTGACGGTTGGTGGTGCAACCTGATCCCTTATAGCCAGAATTGAAAAAACAGCTTCGGCACCGCCCGCGGCGCCGAGCATGTGACCAACCATTGATTTGGTCGAACTCATGACCAGCTTTCTGGCATGGCCGCCGAATAATGCCTTCACTGCATCGGTTTCGGCCTTATCGCCCGCCGGCGTTGATGTGCCGTGAGCATTGATATAGTCAACTTGCTCCGGTTCGAGACCCGCATCGTCCAACGCCATCCGCATACAGTCGGCCGCGCCTTCACCATTCGGGGATGGCGCCGTCATATGGTAGGCATCGCTGTTCATCGCAAACCCGACCAGTTCTGCATAGATATCCGCGCCGCGATTTTCGGCATGCTCAAGCGATTCCAGCATGACTATACCGGCGCCATCAGCGAGTACAAAGCCGTCGCGTTCGGCGTCCCAGGGTCGGCTGGCGGCCGTCGGATCATCGTTGCGGGTTGATAATGCTTTGGCCGAGGCGAAGCCACCGATCCCGGTTGGACAGGTTGCAAATTCGGAACCGCCCGCGACGATCGCATCCTGTTCACCCCGTTCGATGGTTCTCGCCGCAAGGCCGATGGAGTGTGCGCCCGTTGAGCAGGCGGAGACAATGGCGTAATTCGGACCCTTTATGCCGTACTTAATGGACAAATTACCCGCCACCATGTTGATGATGTTGCTGGGTACAAAAAACGGTGAAATGCGCCGTGGGCCACCATCGAGGAACGACTGATAGCCCCGCTCAATACCCGGCAGTCCGCCGATTCCGGAACCGATGATGGCGCCTACGCGTTTGGCGTTGGCATCGTTGATCTCGAGTCCCGAATCTTCGATTGCCTCTATCGCGGCTGCCATGCCGTAGTGGATGAATGGATCCATCTTGCGGGCTTCTTTGGTCGACAGGTAGTCGGTGA
>CAXGUU010000036.1:0-17671 GCA_964012875.1 uncultured bacterium | reverse complement strand
CGCCGAAGTCGTGCGCCGCCTGGAGGGCGGGCGCAGCAACAGGAGTTACCTCATCGCGGCCGGTGCCCAACGCTTCGTTGTTCGTCTCGACGGGCGGCAACGTTTTGGCGTACTGCGCGAACGCGAGTACGCCATCACGCGCACGGCGGCGGCAACCGGTCTGGCGGCACCATTGCTATACGCAAACAGCGATTTGGGCGTCGCAATCTCCGCCTATGTCGACCCTAGCGCAGAAACGCCGGCACTGCAGGCACTGGTCGAGCGGTTGAAGCTGGTTCATCAACTACCGCACGTCCAACCCACCATCGACTATTCCGAGCACTACAAACAATACTGGCTGGCTGCGGGTGAGCCAGGAAATTTCGAAGAATTTCGCGTGCAGATCAACGATGTCACCGACAGCGAGCCTGCGGGCATCTGTCATCATGATCCGGGTCCGGCAAATACGACGGTAGCCGCGGGACAGGTCGTTTTTATCGACTGGGAATACGCGGCCTGGGGTTGCCCCATATTCGACTATGCTGTGCTCGTCGCCGACTGGTCGTTCTCGTTAACTGCAGTTGCCGAGAGCGCAAATATTGATCCAGTGAAACTGACGTCGGCGGTCGGGCTTTATCGTCAGCTGACGAAGTGGTGGCACGCGACAGAACCAGGCGTTGGAACTTCTTAGGCGGCACTACGGTTACCCGCCCGGTGCTCGCGCAGCAGATTGCCGCAGGCTGCCAGCGTGAGCACCGCGGCCAGGACAAAGGGTATCGTGTAACCGCCGCTGATTCTGATCAACTGGTGCATCAACAGTGGACCCGTCACGATGGCGCCGTATATAAAAAACAGCGATCCGCCGGTTGCGGTACCCACATCATGACCGCTCGACGATGTGGCGATCTCCGCCAGAAACACGCCGTTCCAGCCAAAGCTCATGGCCCCGACTGCCGTGCTGATCCCGATCACTATCCACAACGGAGAACTCGCGCTCAACAACGACAAGGCGATCAGGCCGCAGGCCGCGCCCGAGCCCAATACGATCAAAGTCGGGCGTGTGCCCAGATGCCGATCGGCGAGCCATCCCACGGCAATCCGGGTCAGGGCGCCAGCGGCCTGCGCGGCGGCAAACACCATGCCGGCGAGCGTAAACGGTAATGCGATTTCTTCGACGAGGTAGATGACGAGGAATGCCATGATGCTGGCTTGTATCGTCGACAGGAAGAACGCGACCAGCGTCAGGCGGCGTAAGCCCGACTGTTTGAGAATAGTGCGGATGGCATGCCAGGGCGAGCTGAATGAGATCCGGGTGTCTATGACGCGGTCGTCGTCGAGTGCATCACGCAAGGGTTGAATACCGACGACAGCCGTAAATGCAATCGCAATAGCCGTCACGATGGCGGCCTGCCAGCCGAAATTGACAACAATAGCCGGCACCAGCAAGCCCGCGATCAAGCCACCAATCGGTGCGCCACTCTGCTTTATCGAGAACACGAACGCGCGTTGCTCGACCGGCGTGACGCGCGCGAGGATGTGGGACCCTGACGGTGTATTTGGGCCATAGCCGAAGCCGATCAGAAGGGCCGCGATCAGCAGTAAAGGCATCGACTCGAACAACACGAGCAGTAGGCAGCACGCCGAAAAAGCCATACCTATTTGATTGGCACGAATGCCGCCAAAGCGCCGGATGATGCTGCCGCTGGCAGCGGAGAAAAACATCGACGCGGCGAACACCAGCGACATGAATACCGCGATGTCTTTTGCTTCCACGCCAAAGTCCGGCGCCATTTCCGTCGCCATCACCGGAATGGTCATGAAAGTCAGCACGGCCACGGATTGCGTGCCAAGCATTGCAGTTACCGTCCAGCGCAAACGGGGAAAGGAGGATCTTGGTTCAGGCACGGCGGCCTCGCGGTTCAGACAGTGGTGCTGGCGACCACTTGTTGCTGACGGGCCCCAATGGCAGAGGCCGAGTTAGAGTTGTGCGTAGTCGGCGATGCGGTCTGCCCAGGCGCGAACGTCGTCAGCATTGCTTATACCGGCGTTCAAACCCGTCACCGCGGTAACCGGTACGAGCACGCGATCGACGCCAAGTTTGCTGAATGCTTTCAGTTCGTTCAGATCGTCAGGCAGGCTTGCAGTAATTTCCAGCGCCGCCGGATCGCGACCCACTCGTTCGGCAGTGTTGCGTGCTTCGGCAATCAGGTCGGCCGGGGCTTCACGAGCCGGGAAGTAGCCATCAGCAAGTCGGCCAGCGCGCCGCGCCGCGGCCTTGGAATGGCCGCCGATCACAATCGGTAATCGCGGTTGTACCGGTTGCGGTCGGCAATAAGCGTTTTCGAATGACACGAACTGGCCTTGAAAGTTCGGCAGCTTGTCGTCCCATAACGACCGCATGGCCCGGATGTATTCATCGGTGCGTTGGCCGCGATCTTCAAAAGGCACGCCGAGCGCGGCAAACTCTTCTTTCAGCCAGCCGACGCCGACACCACAGATGACCCGACCACCGGAAAGGTGATCCAGCGACGCTACCTGCTTGGCGACCACGACCGGGTTGTGCTGCGGCAGGATCAGAATCCCGGTCGCGAGCTTGATGGTTTTGGTACGACTGGCGACAAAGGTCATCCAGATCAGGGGATCAGGCAGGTCGAAATCGTCGACACCACCGGCCATCTTGCCGCTGTCGGCGTAGGGGTAGGGCGTTTGATACCCGGCCGGAACAACGGTGTGTTCTACAGTCCACAGAGAGTCAAAACCGGCTTCCTCCCCGGCCTGGGCCAGTTCAATTGCGGCGCTTGGTTCCACGTAAGGGCCGGTATTGCAGTAACGTAGGCCAAATTTCATGGTTGTTAATCGTGCCGGGTTTGAGAGCCAGTATGTTAACCCGAACAAGCGCTGGCATTGCTGTCGGCGCACGCAGGAGCGCTCGCCACGCTTCATTTCCTTGGCGGTCGATGAGAGACTTTCAGCCGTGTTAATCAGTTGCAGGAGATTTGCCCATGCAGATGCTATTCATGGCGGACATTGTCAAACCGGACAGCATGACCGATGCGGAGTTTTACGAGATCTGGAACGCTGAAGCCCTCGCCGCAACGGCTGCGCTCGAGGCGGGCGGCATCAAACACCTGTGGAAGGCCGCCGGGCGCTACCAAGTGATTGGTGTGTTCGAGTTCGCCGATGGCGACGAAATGGACGATGCCTTACATTCGCTGCCAATCTGGCAAATGGGCCACCATGAGTTGGTTAAGAACGAACAGTGGATCCCGTTGCGCGACTATACGAGCTGGGCAGCTGATCTTAAAAAACTAAGTGCCGGCGGCTGACTGTTAAGGGGCGGCTAAGGGGCGGTGTCTGACCCGCGAATTTCGCCAATGATGATGTCGGCCTTGGCCTCACCCGGTCAACTAGACGTTCCCGATTAATGCTTTTGCGGTCTTTTCAAGGACCTCAAAGCGCGGGTCGAAGTTCGGCAGAATCATGATCTGATCAAGGCCGGCGGCCTTAAGTGCGCTCAGGCGTTCGAGTAGTTCGTCCTGGGTGCCAATCATGGCGCTGGCGCGCAAAACGGACGGTGTGAGGAATCGTTCCTCCTCGGGTAAGACCCAGCAGTTGTGGCCCTGGTGAATACGCTGATGGCGAATGGCTTCCGGCGTTTCTTTCAGCAATGCGGTGTAGTCGTCCCAGACTTCCAGGGCCCAGGCCGGCGGTGCTTTACCAAAATTTCTGAACTGATCGTAAGCGTAGTGCAGCGCAGACGTCCCCATGGCCCCGCATTCGTGCTTCACACGAGTCGAGTCAACGGCTTCGCCCGGTTCGAGCACCACGATGGTTGTGAGTGAGGTCATGTAAAACGCGTCGCGATCAAGCGTGCGCCCGGCTTTCTCCGCGCCTGCCTCAACCATGTCCCACAGTTTTTCGAGTACGCCGGGATTGCGCAGGCTGGCCAGCACGGCGCCCTCGCCATGCTTGCCGGCCAGACCAAGCGAGCGCGGCGCAAAACCCGAAACATAGAGCGGAATCGGGTCGTCAAAATTGACGAAGCCTTTGTCCGGCATGATGTGACGAATTGGCTTACCCTCGAAGACAGCCTCTTCACCCCGTAACAGCGGTTTCAGCGTCGTCAGGTAGTCATCGTATTCGGCGATGCGCTGCGGGGATTTACCCATGACGCGCATGGCCGTGTTGCCGGTGCCGATGCCGAAGAAGGTACGGCCTGGCGCGAGCGCGTTAATGGTCGCGATGCTGGCTGCGTTGACCGGAGCTGAACGCGTGCCCGACACGGCGACACCGGTGCCGAGTTTAATGCGCGATGTTCGATCGGCCGCGAGTGCCAGCGCGGCGTAGCAATCCGACCAGATCATCTGAGTATCGGCGAGCCAGGCATGCGAGTAGCCAAGCTGCTCCGCGGCCACGATGTAGTCGACATCGCCGACATGCGAGGCAACGCAGATTCCGAAGTCCATGTCCGCCATGATACGACCTCCTCCGTCGTTTTGGGATGTGCCAGTTTTAACAGTGCGCGGCCCGCTGTCTCACTGGGCGCTTCTCCCTGGCCCGCCCTGTCAAACCCGCGCTGCCGGGCAAAGTGACGACGTCGCCGCCGCTGTTCATCACAGCAGGATATGCCGAATATCGCTTAAGACCGTGGTCAGGAAGTTAGTGAACTGAGCGCCGGCGACGCCGTCGATGACGCGATGGTCGTAGGACAGCGTGAAGGGCAACATCAGCCGGGGTACAAATTCGTTGTCCTGCCAAACCGGCGTCATCGTGGCCGGTGAGACGCCAAGGATGGCGACTTCGGGGGTGTTGATGATAGGCGTGAACTGTTTACCGCCGACGCCGCCGAGACTCGAAATAGTGAAGCAGGCGCCCTGCATTTCGGCCGGGGTGATTTTGCGCGCGCGTGCCTTGGCCGCGAGCTCACGCAGTTCAAGGGCGAGCTCATAGAGTCCTTTTTGATCAACATCGCGAACCACCGGAACGACCAGACCATTCTCGGTGTTCACCGCGACCCCGATATGGAAGTACTGTTTATGGATGAGGGATTCGCCGTCGGGCGAAAGTGAGGCATTAAAGTCCGGGTAACGCTGCAGTCCTACAACGACTGCTTTGACCAGGAATGCCAGCAGTGTGAGCTTGGTCCCGCGCTTTTCGGCTTCTGCGGCTTTCGACTTGCGGAAGGCTTCAAGTTCAGTGATGTCCGCTTCGTCCATCTGGAAGACATGGGGTACGGTGATCCAGCTGCGGTGTAGGTTCTGACCTGTCAGCTTTCGAATCTTGGTCAATTGGGCGGTCGTGGTTTTGCCGAATTTGCTGAAGTCGACCTCCGGTGTTTTCGGCAGGACGAAACCACCACTGGCCTGACCGCGGGTACCGGTCATAACCTCTTTCACGTGCGCCTGGACGTCGGGTTTGAGAATGCGGCCTTTCGGTCCAGTGCCGTAAACGAGGGTGATATCGACTCCGAGTTCACGTGCGAAGCGCCGGACGGATGGACTGGCGTGTGACTTGCCACCACTGTTGGCCTGCCCCGAAGGTGGCGCCGGTTCCGCGCTAGGTTCGGCAGCCGGCGCGGTCGGTGCTGTATGCACCGGCGCCGCCGTCGGCTCCTGTGCCTTCTCCTGTGAGACGTGGGGGGGCTCGCTGGCCTTAAGCCGAATGATCAAATCACCTTCGCTGACTTTGTCGCCGACCGCAACGCTGACCGATTCAACGATGCCCGTCGCCGGCGCCGGGATATCCATGGTCGCCTTGTCGCTTTCCAGCGTTACCAGTGGATCTTCCGGTTCAACCTCGTCGCCGGCTTTGACGATGACGTCGATGACGTCGACGTTTTCAAAATCGCCAATGTCCGGGACGAAAACGTCAAGCGCCTGCGATGGCGTTTCGGACGGCGTCGGAGATGGTGAAGACACCGCCGCGGGGGCCGCCGGTGCCTGTGTGTTGTCTTTGTCTGCAACCGGATCGTTCGCTTCCAGCGTAACAATGAGAGCGCCTTCGCCCACCTGCTCGCCGACCCTGACGTGGATCGCAGAGACGGTCCCGGACTGCGGCGCTGGGATATCCATGGTTGCCTTGTCGCTTTCCAGCGTGATGAGGGGATCTTCCGGCGCGACGCTATCGCCCGGCTGAACCAGGACGTCGATGACATCGACCAGCTCGAAATCGCCGATATCGGGAACGTTTACCGCTATTTCAGACATTTCGTTACTGATTCATCGGATTCGGTTTTTCGGCGTCGATGCTGTATTTTTCGATCGCCTCGGCGACGGCTTCCCGGGTCACGACTCCGGTTTTGGCAAGCTCGTTGAGCGCCGCGACGGTGACGTAGTGGCGATTGACTTCGAAGTATTCACGCAGCTTCTGCCTCGAATCGGAGCGCCCAAAGCCATCGGTTCCCAGTACTTTGTAGTTGTTGGGCACGTATTCGCGAATCTGGCCAGCGTAGGCGCGCACGTAATCAGTGGCCGCGATACATGGTCCTTCATGTTCACCGAGGCGCTGACTCAAATAAGCCTCCCGGGGCGCAGCCGTAGGATGCAACATATTCCAGCGCGCGCACTCAAGTCCGTCACGCCTGAGTTCGTTAAAGCTGGTCACGCTCCAGATATTGGATTTGATACCAAAATCCTGCTCCAGCAGTTCCGCCGCCGCCCTGACTTCGCGCAGAATCGTGCCACTGCCCAGTAACTGAACCTGGGCGCCGTCGGTTTCCTTCAACAGGTACATGCCTTTGACGATATCTTCTTCAACGCCCGCCGGCATTGCGGGGTGGGCGTAGTTTTCGTTCATCACGGTGATGTAATAGAAGACATTTTCCTGTTGCTCGTACATCCGCTTCATTCCGTGGTGGATGATGACCGCGAGTTCGTAGCCGAAAGCCGGATCGTAGCTTACGCAATTAGGAATCGTCGCCGCGAGGATGTGGCTGTGCCCGTCCTGGTGTTGCAGGCCCTCACCCGATAGCGTGGTCCTGCCGGCCGTGCCGCCGAGCATGAATCCCCGCGCCTGCATGTCGCCCGCAGCCCAGGCCAGATCGCCTATACGCTGGAAGCCGAACATTGAGTAATAGATGAAGAAGGGGATCATCTGTAGGTCGTGGCTTGAATAAGCCGTCGCCGCGGCAATCCACGAACACATGCCGCCGGCTTCATTGATACCTTCTTCGAGGATCTGACCCTTGATGTCTTCGCGGTAGTACATCAGTTCATCGTGATCAACCGGTTCGTATAACTGCCCCACCGCTGAATAGATGCCGAGCTGCCGAAACATGCCTTCCATGCCGAAGGTGCGTGCCTCGTCCGGTACGATGGGCACCACGCGCGGGCCAATGGTTTTGTCGCGTACCAGTGCATTTAACAGACGTACGAACGCCATGGTCGTCGAGAGTTCGCGATCACCCGAACCGCCAAGCACATTATCGAAAATAGAAATGTCTGGCACGGTCAGTGCTGTTGATTTCTCCCGCCGTCGCGGTACGAAACCGCCCAGCGCCTGGGTACGTTCACGCAGGTACTGCATTTCCTCGCTGTCGTCGGGCGGCCGGTAATAGGGCGCTTCGGCAATCTGGTCGTCGGATATCGGAATGCTGAAACGATCGCGAAAATGCTTGAGTGCTTCGTCGCCCATCTTCTTCTGTTGATGGGTGATGTTCTTGCCTTCACCAGCTTCACCCATGCCATAACCCTTGACAGTTTTGCACAGGATGACGGTGGGCTGGCCCGTGTGCGCGACCGCATCGGCGTATGCTGCGTAGACTTTGTGCGGATCGTGGCCGCCGCGGTTCAGGCGCCAGATGTCGTCGTCGCTCATGCTGGCGACCATGGTTTTAAGTTCCGGGTATTTGCCGAAAAAATGTTCACGCACGTAGGCGCCATTGAAGGCTTTGTAGGCCTGGTATTCGCCATCAACAGCTTCTTCCATGCGTTGCACCAACAAGCCCTTCTGGTCTTTGGCTAGCAGTGGATCCCAGGCCGAGCCCCAGATGACCTTGATCACATTCCAGCCGGCGCCGCGAAAATCAGACTCGAGTTCCTGGATGATCTTGGCGTTGCCCCGGACAGGACCATCGAGCCGTTGCAGATTGCAGTTGATGACAAAAACGAGGTTGTCGAGCTTTTCACGCGAGGCCAGCGCCGCCGCACCGAAAGACTCTGGCTCGTCCATTTCTCCGTCGCCCATGAACGCCCATACCTTACGGTTCTGCGCCTCGATCATGCCGCGATTTTCCAGGTAACGCATAAAACGGGCCTGGTAGATCGCCATGATGGGACCAAGACCCATCGATACGGTCGGGAACTGCCAGAACCCGGGCATCAGCCACGGATGTGGATAAGACGACAGGCCCCGGCCGTCGACTTCCTGACGAAAGTTGTCGAGCTGGGACTCGTCCAGTAAGCCTAGGAGGAAGGCGCGCGCGTAGATTCCGGGCGCTGAATGTCCCTGGAAAAACACCAGGTCGCCACCGTGCTTTTCAGACGGTGCATGCCAGAAGTGGTTGTAGCCGACTTCATAGAGGGTCGCCGCACTGGCGTAGCTTGCAATGTGGCCACCCAGTTCGCTGTTCTTGCGGTTGGCCTTGACTACCATTGCCATGGCGTTCCAGCGGTTTATCGAGCGTATGCGCCACTCGAGCGCGGGATCGCCGGGCGTATAGCTCTCGCGATGCGGCGGGATGGTGTTGATGTAGGCCGTTTCTGCGGAGTACGGCAGATTGACACCCGATCGCCGGGCATGATCGATCAGGCGTTCGAGCAGGTAGTGGCTGCGTTCGACGCCCTCGACATCAATGACGGCTTCAAGGGCGTCAAGCCATTCCTGGGTTTCCTGCGGATCGCTGTCGTTAAGTCCGGCCATCTAGAATTTCCGCGTAAAAATAAAGGTTATATCGCTCACCGTAATTCGGTGACAGTATATTTAAATGAGGTTAGTTTCCGGCGCATTGAGAGCCCGAGATCTGCTTTTCCTCGATTCGCGCGATTTCTGAATTTAACCAGTGCCGTGATTACCCCGGGCAGGGTTCTTTCCGTTCGCACCTGACGCCGTTTTCATACAGGAACTGGATAAATTCCGAGCCGGGCACAAAACGGGAACCGAGCGAGTCAGACTGCGGCCCGCGGTCGATTTCCGTCAGGAAACACTCCCGGCCCTGTTCGATATCTGCGCAAACGAAATTGATCGGGCGCACGAATTCCGAATTAGTCAGGAGCCGGTAGCCGTCGCCGGTTTTCTCCCAGGCACGCACAAAACGGGTTGTTGCGCAGTCGCAGGCGAGGTAGCGATCGGCGAACTCGATAACTTTGCCGACGGTCATGCGCGGGGTGTCTTCTTTGGCCGGGGGATTGACGAGACGGGCGGTGAGTAAATCCCGCGGCGTTGTGGTGACGTCTTCAGCAGATTCTTTGGCACCAAGATCGGGCAATTTCGGCATTGAAACCTTTGGCATCTTGGGTACCGGCACATTGCATCCCGTCGTGGCCAGCGCCAGTACCAGCAGTGCGACGGCGCAGCCGATACTTCGATATTCCGAAAGTTGCAGGAGTTTTATCAGCATGCTGGCTACTTGTTCATATCGTGTAGAAACGCGTGTCGCTCAGTCTCGAAACTGATGCGCGCGATGATGAGATCAAGAATTTTCTGGACCCTGTTTTCCAGCGTCTTGCCCTCGCGGTAATCAGCCGGTGCGTAGAAATCAATGCGATTAGCGTCAACCAGTTCGCGAGAGACTGCAATTGATTCCTTGTTGCGAGGCTTATGAACCGCCACGGCGAATCCCCCGTAGTTTTTGACGACCGTCATGCAGGGTACGTCGGTCAGTCCGTCGCCGATGTAAAGCATATGCTGAAACGGAACGGGACGTTCGTCTTCGGGCATGTATTCGTTGATGGTCTCAAGCGCCTGTTCCCGCCCCTTGTTGATGCGGAACAGGTACTGCGTTTTGGCCGTGTCGTTGATGACAATAGTCGGAAAACGCGCGACCTCGTGGTGGTCGAAATAGTACTGGGAGGCATAAATCCGGCTGAAGTGCTGCTTGATACTGATGCCTTCGAGGATTTCGCTTAAGCCCGCTGAGATAATGTAGTGACGGGTCTGAACCCGACTGTCACTTTGCTGCTCCACGTAGGCATTGATACGTTCGAACCAGTCTTCGACGCCCGGGTAGTATTTGATACCGGTCGCCAGTTGCCTCAAATCTTCGCGGCCGAGGTGCGCCTTCTTCGCCTCAATTTTTTCTACCAGCAGCCGCATATAGGTGAGCATGCTATCGCCACCGGTACGCTGCACTTCTTCATTGACTTCCGACCAGAACCCCGCCGCCGATATGCCGAGCTGAGGCAGTACCGTGTATTCCTGCATGGGCTGCGGCGTCAAGGTGCCGTCGAAATCGTAGACTATCGCGAGTGTTGAACGATGGTAATTGGCCTTGCGAGACATGATGAAACTATGCGGAGCGCGAGTCGAGATCGTCAAGTGATGGCAGCGCCTGGCGATATAATTCAAGCAGTTCTGCGCCGAAGCAGGCGAACGTAATTGAGGCCAGCGATGGTACTTCCGGGGCCGCTGAAACCAGCGTTTTCACAGCAACTGCCGTCGCTTCCGCGTGTGGATAACCGTAGACGCCGCAGCTGATTGCGGGGAACGCCAGCGATGTCAGCTGGTGCCGGGCGGCGAGCGCAAGGCATGAGCGGTAACAGCGCTCAAGCATCCGCGCTTCATTATGTTGCCCGCCTTTCCAGATCGGCCCGACGGTATGGATGATGTAGCGGCAAGGCAGGTCGTAGGCATCCGTCAGCTTCGCCGAGCCGGTCTCGCAACCATTCAACGAGCGGCATTCGGTGAGCAGCCGCGGTCCCGCAGCACGATGGATCGCACCGTCAACGCCACCGCCGCCGAGCAGGCCTTCATTGGCCGCGTTAACGATGGCATCGCATTCGAGTGTAGTGATGTCGACGAGTTCAGCATCGAAGGCGACGGTCATTTCTGGTCAGCTGCGCTGTCAGTCGTGACAATATCGTTCACCGCTGTGGCGAGTTTGCCATCACTCTCCGCCTGCGCGAGATGTCCGAGTAAAGCGACCGCAAATTCGGGATTCTGTTTGCGCACGGCAGCGTAGGCGCGTAGCACGCTGGCCATTGCCGCGATGTTGTCGTCGCCGGTGTCATTACCCGTGAGTTGCCCCTGCATATTGCCGCCAAGGAATGCCGCATACAGCACTGCCTTGGTGGCGTTTTCTATGCCGGGGTCATACATCCATGCCAGCAGCTTATCGTTCAACAAGACGTGGACCGCACCACTGTCTGTAACAAAATCCAAAAACGGCTGGGTGTGATCGAGGCGGTTAGGAGGGTCTGCCATGAACTCGTCATAGGCTCGCATGGTTGCCTCGGCACTCGGTACTGTTGTCTCGGCAAAGCCCGGACAATGGACGATAAGAAAGGCTGTGACAGTACACAGGTAATAAACGAGTTTGCGCATACTGTTGGCCAGAGCCGCGGTTGAGTTCCAGAAATTCCGTTGCTGCGCCTCAAGCATGGCGCAGCATAGATCGTACCACCGAGGCCGCTGTTGCCGTGTCAGGGATGACGTAGCGCGCCAGTTCGGCGGTCGAAACATCGGGCTGGTGCAAATCGGGCACCATGATGGTCAGCATACCGGCTGTCGAGGCAGCGCGCACGCCGACCGCAGAGTCTTCCAACGCTATGCAGGCTGATGCATCGACGCCAATTGCGGCAGCGGCAGCGAGGAATATATCCGGCGAAGGCTTGCCATCCGACACTTCATCGCCCGCAATCATGATGTCGATCAGCGGTGACAGACCGGCTAGGTCGAGTGAACGTTCTGCTTGCTCGCGAAAAGTAGATGTCGCGACGGCAAATGGCACGGAGCGGGTTTTCAACTCGTCGAGCAGGGCACTGATGCCCGGCTGCGCCGGTACACCGTTGGCGTCGGTATGTCTGATCCATACGTCACGAAAGGTTTCACGAAACGGTTCCATCGGAAAGTCATCGCCCATGCTTTCGCGTACGGCGGCTTCAACGGCTTTGGGCGGCAGGCCCATCCATTGCACGTAGACCTCATCCGAGAGCGCATAACCGAGGGCCTCAGCCGCCTGTTTGGCGGCTGCGCGAAACAGCGGTTCTGAGTCAATCAAAATGCCGTCCATGTCAAAAACGACGGCGTTGGGAATTGTCTCCTGCGTCATAGCGTCAAGTCCGAGGCGTCCGACTGCAGGGCGTCGATCAAGGCCCTGGCATTTGTTTCTACATGAATATGGGAGATTTCGTCCTCGCGCAGGAATCCACATTCGACCGTATGTGCCAGCAGGGCTAGGAAGGGCTCGAAAAAGCCGTTGGCGTTCAGCAAGCCGATTGGCTGACGGAGTTGTTTGAGCTGGCGCCAGGCAATCACTTCGATAATTTCGTCGTAGGTGCCTATGCCGCCGGGTAGGGCCACAAATGCATCGGACTTCTCTATCATCACGGCTTTGCGGTCGAACAGGTCGTCTACCGTAATGCATTCGCTGATGCCGGTATGCAGCACCTCACGGTCGCTCAAAAATTCTGGGATGACGCCGACGACCGTACCGTCGCAGTCGAGCACGGCATCAGCCAGGCATCCCATCAAGCCGATATTGCCGCCTCCGTAAACCAACGACATGCCGCGTTCACCGAGTTCGCGTCCGAAGGCGTCGGCGACATCGGCAAAGACGACATCGTTGCCGTCACGCGCACCGCAGAATACACACACCGAGTACGGCATGGCGTTAATCGACTACCCAAACGAGCGCTGAGCCGCGTACCGACCAGGTGTTCGCGCCGTCGGTTTCGAGATGGATGAGGCGACCGGAGCCGCACTCCGCGCCACATTGAAACTCAGCATAGACCAGGGCGTGAGTAAGGCTGTGGTCGAAGCCGGCATGCGAAACACGCAGCAGTCCTGGTGCGCCTGGGTAGCGATTGAAAAACGCCTGCCAGCCGGCTTCCGGTTCGCCGCTCTTGAACAGGGCACGGTGAGTCTTGCGATCCATGAGTTGATAGCTGGCGTTGACGTTCAAGGGATACTCGATGGACGAAATGCGCCGGTTACGTTGCTGCCAGTCGCGCAAGGTTTCATGCGGGACCTCAAGATCGGCAACCACAGCGTCGGCGTGCGTCTGTTCTGTGATTGCGGCCGGGTCGCCGGTGGTATTCCCAGCCAGTACCACCATTGAGACGTCGGCCTGCGCGCCATGATTGATGATGGCAGTGTAAATAGCTTGTTCACGGTCAGCGATTGAGAGTGACTCCGCGACGACCGTGCCCGACAGTGTTGCGAGGGCGATGAGCAAGGTGACCGTCCGTGGCATGTTATGTCCGATCGGGGTATTGCAGACGTGGGCGAATTTCATATCAGGTCTCAATGTAGGTGCATATCTCGAACGATGGTTGCCGCGATTTCCTCAATCGATACGGTTGTGGTGTCGAGAAAATCTATGTTTTCTCCGCGAAACAAGGCCTCGGCCTGAATGACTTCGGTGCGGCACTTGGCCAGTTGCGAGTATTCACCCTGGGTTCGGCGCTGTTTTCTAATGCGTGACAGCTGTTCCGGCACGATGGTCAGCCCATAAAGCTTTTCCCGCACTGGCCGGAGGATTTTGGGCAGTCGATTGTCGCCGAAGTCGTCATCGGTCAGCGGATAATTGGCGGCCCGCAGTGAATAATGCATGGCAAGGTAGAGGCAGGTTGGTGTCTTGCCGCAACGCGAGACCCCTAGCAGTACGATGTCGGCTTCCTCCAGGTCACGTGGACTGAGGCCGTCATCGTGCCCGAGGGCAAAGTTGAGCGCATGCACGCGTTCTTCATAGGCGTTGATGTCGTTAATGCCGTGCATACGGCCGGCGGCGTGTGAAGACTCAGAATTCAAGGCCGCCTCGAGTGGATCGATGAAAGTGCCAAACAGGTCGAACACGAAGGGGCTGCTCTCGGCAATGATCCTCTGTGCCTCGGGGTCGGTGAGCGTACTGAAAATTAAGGGTGGTTCATCGACGCCTTTTATCAAGTGTTTAATCGTCGCGACTGCGCTTTCCGCCGCCAGGGAATTCGTGACAAACGGAATGTTGGTGCGCTCAAACTCAATTTCCGGGAACTGCGTGAGCAAGCTCTCACCCAGTGTCTCCGCAGTGATGCCCGTACGGTCGGAAATAAAGAAAACTCGGCGTTTCATGCTAGAGATGGTCTGTTGGTTAATCAGGAATGGGATGTAAGCGCCTAGCTACTCGACGAAATCCCCGAGCATCTGATGTTCGTCGCCTGGTATTTCCTCGTTGGAAAGGCGGTTTTTGATCATCGCCAGTTCGATGTGGCCATCATCGACCCAAAAGCAAAAGCGGCTATGGCATCACCTTGTTCGGCCGCCAGTCGCAGCATACGTTCGGAGAGCGCGAGATCGCCGACATAAAGTGCGGTCGCCATCACGTTCGCCGCTTGCGTATTTCCCCCTTCCGCGAGACGCTCCGGCGCTTCGGCGACGGGCACGAAGGCATCGCTGTCGCTAGTGGCTAGTGCGTCCAGCGCTGAGCCAATAGTCTCATCCTCAGTGGCGCACGTAAGGCCGGACCAGATGCAGCACAGCAGTATCAGGGCTGCCGTGCATTTAATCCTGTTCTGAAGCTTCTGGCGCAATGCATTCCGGGCTGTCATTAGCAGGCGAATTTACGCGCTTACTGACGTAATGAAAACCCAGAAGGTAATCCGGGGCTGGTGCGAGCAACTCGTCCGGTAAGTCGCGCTCGGATTTGTGGTCGAGCCATTGTTCGTAATTCTCCGCGGCGATGATGACCGGCATACGGTGGTGGATCGAGCTGATGGCCCAGTTTGCGGTGCAGGTCAGCAGCGCGCAACTTTGTATCGCGTTGCCATCCTGCTCCCAGTACTCCCATATGCCGGCAATTGCCATCAGCGTGGTTTGCCGCGGGTAGATATACAGCGGCTGTTTACCTTCAACCTGTTTGACCCATTCATAGTAGCCACTGGCCGGCACAAGGCAGCGACGGCGGCGATAAGCATTGCGAAACGACGGTTTTTCGCCGACAGTTTCCGCACGCGCATTTATGGGGCGTCTGGCCGCGCCCGCATCTTTCGACCATGCCGGCAACAGGCCCCAGCTCAGGTGGTCAACGAGGCGCCCGGATTGCGCTTCACGAACGACGAGGAGCGGTTGTGACGGCGCAATGTTGTAGCGCGGCGCAAGATCGAACGGGACCTCGGCACCAAATTGTTCTGCCATCGTACGACCGTCGGTGATGAGCGCAAAGCGACCGCACATCGTTCTAGGAAACCTTTGAGTACCGGACCAGTTTCCCTTCTCGAGGGACGGGTTTCGACCCGGCGTGGATAATCATACGTAGATCATCACCTTCAATGCGGCGCCGTCGACCATGGTGCTGACAGTGCTTGGTTTGACGTTGGCTCTCACTGATCCGTGGTCGGCACCACCGTCATAACCGGCAACCGTGTCGAAGGTATTCGCGAACGGCTCGGTGTCGAGGTGAAACAGAATCTTTTTCATGGTGGCGCCTGATGCTACCAAATAGGGGGTTACGAGTGGGTGCGGGCCGATTCCCGGGTGGGTCGTGGTTCAGCGATCAACAGCGCCAAGAGGCCCCGGGATAGGTTCAGGTCCTGATCAGCATCGAAAAGTCTACTGCCCGCACGTGTTTGGTCAACGCACCGACTGAGATAAAGTCTGCGCCGAGCGCACCGAGCATCGCTAGGCTTTTGAGTTCGACGTTGCCCGAAATTTCGGTTTTCATGCGGCCGGCAACAAGCTCGACCGCGGCGCCCGTTTGTGCCGGTGAGAAATTGTCGAGCAACACCATGTCCGCTCCCGCAGCAAGCGCCTGTTCGAGTTCGCTCAGGGTTTCGACTTCAACTTCGATCTGAAGGGGCGGTTGGGCTTTGCGCAATCGTCTCACTGCCGGTCCGATGCCGCCGGCCGCCGCAATATGATTTTCTTTAACCAGCACGGCATCGTAGAGTCCCATGCGGTGGTTAGCCCCGCCGCCACAACGGACTGCATACTTTTGCGCATAGCGGAGTCCGGGAACGGTTTTTCTGGTGTCCAGAATGCGGGTCTGTGATCCTGTCAGCGCATCGGCATAGGCTCGGGTAGTGGTCGCAGTGCCTGACAGCGTCTGCAAAAAATTGAGGGCGGTGCGTTCCCCCGTAACGATGCTGCGGGCCGCGCCGGAGAGCACGCAAACAATGCTGTTGGCGGTCACGCGGTCGCCGTCATCGGCATGCCACTGGATGTCTAGCGCCGGGTCGAGCCGAGCGTAGGTATGTGTAAACCACGGTCGGCCGGCGATCACCGCGTCTTCGCGGCAAACGACTTCAGCCTTGGCTTGCCGCTGTTCATCGATCAGGCTTGCCGTAACGTCGCCACTACCGACGTCTTCGGCCAGCGCCCGATCAACGTCGTCGGCGACGCGAGCCGGATCCGCGACGGTACTTCCCATGCTTCTTATCCGACCTCTCGGGCTTTCGAGACTGAACTTCGGGTGAGTGCAAAAACCACGGGGCTCAGGCCAATGAGGGCGATCAAATTGGGTATGGCCATCAGGCCGTTGAAAATATCGGCGAGCGCCCACACCAGTTCGAGTTTAACGACAGCGCCAACAAACAAGGCGAGGATCCAGACGATACGGTAAAAGGGAATGATGCCCGCGCCGAAGAGATAGGACGCGCAACGCTCGCCGTAGTAGCTCCAGCCCATGATGGTTGTAAACGCGAATACAGCCAGCGCGATACCGACGAAGCCAGGTCCAGTATCGCCCATGCCAAGCCGGAAAGCCTGGGCCGACAAGGCCGCACCCTGCTCAGGACCCAGCCACGCGCCGGTAACCATGATTGCGAGTGCGGTCATAGTGCAGATGACGAGGGTATCGATGAACGTCCCGAGCATAGCAACGCGACCCTGGCGCACCGGGTCGTTCGTGCGCGCAGCCGCATGCGCGATGGCGGCGCTGCCGAGACCCGCTTCATTTGAGAATATCCCGCGCGCGAAGCCCCAGCGGATGGCAAGCCACAGTGTGACGCCCACGGCTGCATCGCGGTTGAACGCGCTGTTGACGATGACACCGAAAGCCTCCGGCAGGGCTGCCACATGGGTCACGATGATGTACAGGCACATTACGAAGTAGAGCAGGGCCATTGTCGGTACCAGAGCCGCGGCGACAGTGGCGATGCGCGTGATGCCGCCGATGATGACAATCCCCACCAGCATGGCTGCAGCAGTGCCAGTCGCAAAGGTCGGGACAGAAAAGTGGGCGTGAAGTACATCGGCGACCGAATTAGCCTGCACCATGTTGCCGATACCGAAAGCCGCGACCATTCCGAAAAATGCAAACGCGGCGGCGAGCCATGCCCACTTTTCGCCCAGGCCGTTTTTGATGTAGTACATCGGGCCGCCGACGTGGTTGCCGTCGCTGTCCGTTTCACGGTAATGGACAGCGAGCACGGCTTCGGCGTATTTCGTTGCCATGCCAAACAAGGCAATGACCCACATCCAGAACACCGCGCCGGGCCCGCCAAAATGAATCGCTGTTGCGACGCCGGCAATATTACCGGTACCGACCGTGGCGGCCAGGGCAGTCATGAGTGCCTGGAATGGCGAGATGGTGCCGGCCTCACCGGCTTGCGGATGGCGGCCT
>CAXGUU010000035.1:0-17716 GCA_964012875.1 uncultured bacterium | reverse complement strand
CAACCTCGATCCGGGCCAGCCGCCCGTCCCGCAGCGCGTACACAGCCCGGTCATCTGTCAGCGCACGTGCCGGAATGCGCAGGACATTCTTGTACATGCGCCCGGGCATCGTTAGTTCGACGAATGCGCCGGCGCGCAAACCCCGGGATGAAGCATCTTTCCCGAGCTGTGCGAACAGCTCGATGCCGCCGACTGTCGGATCAATCTCCGCACCGATTCGCGTGAGACGGCCACCAAACTGCTCAGCGACATCACCAAGACGCCAGGTGACTGTGACGGGCGTGTCGATGATGCCGGCATCGTCACCTTCAATGAGTCGGGCATAGTGGCTTTCAGCAAGTTCGAAGCGAACCTCAAGCTCGTCGGCTGCCAGCAGGCGGCCGAGGGATTCGCCGGTACCGATAACCTTGCCCAGGGCCAGGCGCACGCCGGTGACATAGCCATTGAACGGCGCCACGACCCGCGTTTTGCTCAAATCACGATCTGCCTGCGCCAACACCGCCTGGGTTTTTTCGTAAGCCGCCTGTTGCTGCGAAATACGCGCGCGCAGGCGGGCGATAGTTTGCTGGCGCTGCAACAGGATTTGCTCGCTGCCGACGAGACTCTGCGCGGCCTCGTCACGCTGCTTCTGACTTTCGCGGCCGGTAGCGGCGAGCTTGTCACTCCGCTCAAGGGCGCGCGTCGATAGTGCGACCTGTGCGTCTGCATTTCGTTCCAGGCGCTGCTCCCATTCGAGTTCGCGCCTTTGTTCTGTCAGGGCTGCAGACAACCGCGCCAGTTCGGCACGCTGTTCTGCAACCCGATTTTCGTAGTCGCCCCTATCGATGGTCGCAAGCTCGGTACCGGCCGTGACCCGGTTACCGTCTTTAAAGTCCGGATTGAGATAGATCAGACGGCCCTCGACCATGGCACGGATCTCCGCCTCACGGACCGCCCGCACCTCGCCGAAGGCCGACAGCTGTGGTCGATAGTCGCCAAATTCTACCGCGACAACCGAGACCGGCCACACACGTTCCTCGGGTAGTTTGGGCAGGGCTTTTGGCCGGCTCGCCACCATCCAGACCGCGATGAGGACCGCGAAACCGATGACCCCGAGTGGGATACCGGCCTGTCGGAACTGTTTTAGTGCCATTCGCCAATCACTTTATAAGGCCATGAAAATTTGAATAATTATGGCGCTGCGGACGGCCCTTAGCGAGCTAAGGTCGAGTGCTGGTATAGGTATTGCCTTGTGCGGCACCGGATAAGGGTGCCGGGTTCAGGCTGAATTGGACCACTGATGACGGGAAGAAGTTTCCGTCTCTATAAACTCGGTGTCGCTGTGAGCGCCGTTCCCTCACGCCCAATGAAAGTAAGCAGGCCCAATGTGCTGCCCTATGCGCCGGCGCCTTCGAGCATGGCGTCGTATTCGGCGCTAAAGAAAAAGGCATCCTCCCCGAACGCGGGCTCCAGCTCATGAAGCCAGGTCGCTTGCGGATCGAATTTCGCAAAGAACGGGCGCTGCACCCAGTCTGAGTTGCGCCCCTGCAGGAAGCGCAATGCAAAAACTTTTTCGCCCATGATCTTCGTGACGCCCTGGATCTCAACCTTGCCGGGCCCGGCGCTCATGGACGGCCCACGTGCAGTGCGTGCTAAACCGGACACCTGCCTGATCGCTTCACGGTAGACGGTCCAGGCGCGAGCCAGCGGTACTTCGAAATAGCGCTTCGCACCGGTGTCGCGCTCGACAAACATGTAATACGGGTAAATGCCCAGTTCAACTTCGTCCTGCCACAAACGTGCCCACACGCTGGCATCGTCATTGATGTGGTTCAGCAAAGGCGCCTGTGCGCGGAGGATTGCACCGGTATCGCGGAGGTTTTGCACCGCCTGGTGCACTATGGGCGGCAACAATTCACGCCAGTGGTTAATGTGAGTCATCAGCGCCAGCTGCTTGCCCGATTCGACGACGCGCTCGAACAACCGCAACAACTCATCAGCATCGTCATCGGTGACGAAGCGATAGGGCCAGTAGGTAAGCGCCTTGGTCCCAATACGGATGGTACGGATGTGTTCCAGCTGCGGATCAAGCGGCGCTTCGAGGTAGGCCTTCAGGTTACTGGTCTTCATGACCATCGGATCGCCCCCCGTAATCAGTACGTCAGTCACTTCCTGGTGCGCCATCAGGTAACGCTTCATTTCATCGGCTTCGGCGGCGGCAAAACGCAACGCCTTGTCGCCCACAAACTGGGCCCAGCGAAAGCAGAACGTGCAGTAAGCGTGACAGACCTGCCCCTGGCTAGGAAAGAACAGCACGGTTTCGTCGTACTTGTGCTGCATGCCCGGGAGAGACTGTCCATCCAGCTGCGGAACATTCAGGGTTTGTTGGCCGGCCGGATGAGGATTCAGCTCTGCCCGAAGTTCGTTTGCAAGCCCCCGAATCTCGTGAGCGCTGGGTGAAGTTCGCAATAAATCGGCCATTCGCCCGAAGGCTTCTTCACCGAGCATGCCGCGCTGGGGAAAGGTTAGCTGGAAGATTGGATCGGCGGGTACGTTGCTCCAGTCGATCAGTTCTTCGATGACATATTGGTTAACCCGGAACGGCAACACGTTCGCGACAACCTGCATGTCGAAAATCTGCTCGGGATCCAGGCGGGAAACCGGCTCAATCTGGTCAAGCTGTCGGTCGGTGAAAACCTTGAACTTGCGAGGAAGAATAGAATCAGGGGGCGTCGAAGTCAGTAGTTCAGGCTTATTCATTGTTATCGTTCCGCAGATGGACTCTACCCATGCCCCAAAAAACGCTGGCGACTGGGTAAAGTGGGCTCAACCTGCTGCTTGAGGCAGGTCCGTTGGTCGTTAGAATCAGGGCCGATATGTCGCGCCCGGGCGTTGAGCCCCGGTTCGCGCGGGAGGGATTATACGGCAGATTACCGGTCGGACGACCGACTTATGACAAAAAGCGTCAGTTTGTCAATTCTTTAATAACCTAAAAGAATAAAAATTACTGGCTGAGGCTCGTCAGGCCTGTTTTACCGGCGAAGTGGGACGCGAGGCGCTCGATGTCGCTGTCGCTCAGCTCAAGGATTTCGACCTGCATAGTCATGATGGGGTTGGTCCGACGGCCGTCGCGGTAATCTCGCAGCGCGGAAGCTAGATAATCGCCGTACTGACCAGCCAGAATGGGGTATTCCGGCGCCAGTGGCTTGTCACCGTTTTCCCCGTGACAGACAGCACAGGCAGCAAGTTTGTCGTCAAAGCTGAAGCCGCTGTCGTCGTCAGCTGCCCGGACCGGACCAGCGCAGAATAGAGCTGCCAGGAGGCTTGCCTTAATCAGGTGTGTTTTGGATGCTTTCATTGAGTTCGTATCTCCGCGGGACCGCTGTAATGCCGGTTATCTACCGTAGTTGGCCAGAAACGCCGCGATGTCGGCGATATCCTGATCGCTCAGGTTTTCAGCATTGGCATGCATCGTTTCGTGGCTGCGTTCGCCCGCTTTGTACGCCTTAAGGGCACTGGCGATATAGCCCGCACTTTGCCCACCCAGCTTCGGCACGTGGTAGGTCGGATACACGTTGAAGTAGCTTTCGACACCGTGACAGCCCATGCAGGTTTCCGCTTTCGCACGTCCAGCTCCGGCGTCACCCTCTGCGTGAGCCACGGTGGGAACACTCAGCGCAAATAACAGCGCCGCGGTCACCGTAAACATACAATTTCGAAGATTCATGTACACCTTCTGTCAGTTTTGACTTGCATTCGCCTTGCCTCAATCTTAAGGCAGGCGCAGTCTACTAAACCCGCCTGCGCAGTGGAAGTAACGTCAGTATGCGGGGTCTTGCGAATGCAAGAAAAACCATTGTGTTGACGGCGGACAAACCAGCTTTCGCCGACAAATCCGATCTCTATATGATGGTCGGGATGCATTCCCGCGATTTCGCACCATGAAGACTCCGACATTGAAAGCGCGTCTCGGCCTGCTTGCGGCGGCTTTGCTCGCAGGCTGCGGCATCGACAGCGCAAGTACCGACTACTTCCCGCTCGCGCCCGGACTGAATTGGCAGTACCGACTGGTTCGCTCGACCATGGATGGTACGGCGGAGCTAAGACACGCTATCACGGCGCGGGCACCCCGACGGGAAGGTATTGCCGGCGTGCGAGTTTCACTGTCGGGGGCGACCCATGAATACGTCCGTGACGATGACGGCCTGCACCGAGTGAAAAACGGAACTGGCGGCGAAATGCCCGAGGGTTCAACGGCGGAGAAATCGCTGGTTCTGCCCTCCCGGCCCGAAATCGGGACGAGATGGCAGTCCAGCAGTGCGACGACAGTACTGGAGAATTCAGGGCCGCCGTGGGAAACGCTGTTCCGCGTCAATGTAACCGTCCCGATGACCTACGAGGTCGAATCCATGCAGGCCACGATTGAAACCCCTGCCGGTACATTCAGCCGATGCATGGTGATTCGCGGCCACGGCGCCACCCGGGCTGATATCGGTTCGAATATTGGCATCACTAACGTTTCAGTCAGCAGCCGCGAGTGGTTCGCTCCAGGGGTCGGGCTGGTCCGCATGGAACGGACTGAATCATCCTCAGTCGATGCCTTAAAAGAAGGGAGCCTGATGATGGAACTGGATACTATCTATGACCATTGAACGAACCGGTAATCGCATGACGGCCCTGGTGATGCTCGCCAGCATGCTGGCTTGTGTACCCGGTGCGACCGCCCAGACTATTTCAGGTATCGGCGCCCGCGACTGCCGAGCCTACCTGTTTGCACTGGACAAGGAATCTCATAAAGCGATCGATTCCTACGTGGCCTGGGCGCAAGGATTTGTCAGCGCGACCAATGTTGCGCGGGGCGCCGCGCCGCGATCTGCGACTTGATGCCGACAGCATCGTCGTCTGGATTAGCCAGTTCCGCGCGCCAGGCCGGACAATTGCGGCGGCCGCCGAACAGACAACGAGAGCCTGATGCAGCTGTCAAACGCCATTGCTATCGGCCATGAAAATGATTAATGTTGCGCCCCGGTTTTTGACCGACCCCGAAAAAAACCGCAGAAATGCGGCGTTTTTCGGTGATTTTCGCGATTTCATCAAGGAGAGCCAGTAATGGCTAGAGCAGCGAAGAAAAAAGCTCAGACGAAGAAAAAAGCTCAGACGAAGAAAAAGGCTCAGACGAAGAAAAAGGCTCAGACGAAGAAAAAGGCCGCGCCAGCTAAGAAGAAAAAGGCCGCGCCAGCTAAGAAGAAAAAGGCCGCGCCAGCTAAGAAGAACACGACGGCGCGTAAAGCAGCCAAGAAAAAGGCCTCTCCTGCGAAGAAAAAGCCGACACAAAAGAAGAAGGCGACAGGGAAAAAGAAGCTTGCCAAGAAAACGAGCAAGAAATCGGTGACGAAGAAGAAGTCAGCGAGCAAAAAGAAAGCCGTCAACAAAAAAGCGGCGTCGAAAAAGGCTCCGGCTAGAAAGGCGACCAGTAAAAAAACCAAAGCTGCTACAAAAAAGGCACCGGCCAAGAAAACGGCCAGCAATCCGAAGGCGTCTGACCCGACGCCCGCGCCGAAAGCCAAAAAGACCACGAGAAAGCAGCGTAAACCGGGTAAGAACGTGGCCATGGCGCAAGCGGTGGAGGTTAAAACCGAGCCGGCTTCGCGCACCTCGGTTTCCCGGACCCGGTTGGTCAATCTAAGCGACGTCAAATTGCCCGAAGGTTACACCCCCAGCGCCAAAGAAGAGTACATGAACCCGCAGCACCTACTGTACTTCCGCAACAAGCTGAAGTCGTGGCGAGAAGAGTTAATCGAGGAATCACAGGAGACACTGAATCACCTGCGCTCGGAGATTCGCGACGTCGGTGACGAAGCCGAACGGGCGAGCCGCGAGAGCGATAACATTCTTGAACTGCGGACCAGGGATCGCTATCGCAAGCTGCTGAAAAAAATCGACGACGCCGTCAAACGCGTCGAAGACGGCTCCTACGGCTACTGTGAAGAAACCGGCGAAGAAATCGGCCTCGGCCGTCTCGAAGCACGGCCCATTGCGACGCTAACGGTCGATGCCCAGGAACGGCGTGAAATGTTGCAACGTCAATTTCGCGAAGATCGCTAGGAGTTATTCCCACAGAACGCGCCATCCGTGCCGCACGCCTTGACGGCGCCTGATCCGCGGTAGACACTGGGCCGCACTACGTCAGGGCGCACGCTCACACCCGAATTTTCTGTCGTGGCGATAAACTCGACGGCCTTCAGTGTAGACCACGGTAACCAGACCGACTATCAGGGAACCAGCGGACGGGGCCCCTGGCAGCAAGTCGGTTCAGGCAGGGTAATCGCCTTTCACTCGACATCGAGTTCGACAATGGTGCGCTCGCAATCAGTGAACTGAGTCTGTCGCACCGACGGTCGGCTTCGAGCCTAACGTGGTGGATGATTGAAATAAATGGCCTGCACGTAGCGAGCGGTGTCACGCCGCCTGCATTCGAGACGGTGCTTGTTCCGCTTGACCTCGGGTTACCCGTAACTGCGGTGACAATTTCGACGATAGAATGGGGCGCAAGCTCACCTCTGGGCACCTGCCGCATTGATGACCTGATGCTGCGCGGAAACTTTCAACCGGTGCTGCTACCGGCACCGATGTGGTTAGTCGCGGTGCCATTGATGACACTCGTTTTTCGAAGGCACCAACAGCGACCTATTCGTCGAAAGTGCCAAATGGCCAGGCACGCCAGCCATCGACCATGGGGAAATAGAGTCCCAGCATGATCGGGCGATCGTCCTGCATGTGCATGATGCGCGCATAACGCGCCAATTGTGGTTCATAGCGCGCGTGTTCGGAGTCGAGCCAGGCTTCAAGATCGCCGCCCCGGTGGCTGCCAGTCTTGTAGTCGACGATCCAGCGATAGCCATCGTTGTCCACAAAAGTCCGGTCGATGACAACACGACCCGCATCTGACCCAACCATACAGCTGAGCGCCAACTCGGCGCTGGCTTCACGATGCGCGGCAGAAAACAGCCAGCGCCCGCGTTCGCTGTCGAGCGTGCGCATAACCGCGGCCCGCACCAGTGCCATGCCGTCCTCGAGTGGAACGCCCGCTATGCCCAGCGAACGAAACTCGGCTTTGGCGATCGACTCGCACACCTGACTCCATTCAAGGCCGGCAACAACCACGCGCTGGCGACCCAGGTATTGCAGCACCCGATGAGTGACCGTTCCGACCCGCATTGCCATCTGACTGGCCCAGTCGAACTCAAGTAACGCCGCTGCAGCGGGTTCGGAACTGATATCAGGCCTGTCCAGGGGCAGTGGCTCGCAGACTGAGATTCGAGTGAGCATGGCCGGCGGGTACTCATCTAAGTCCGGTGCGGGAGTGTCAATCTGAATTGTGCTGAGAACAGTACTGATATATGGCCACAGTAGCGCGCCCAGCGCGCGACGCTCGACTTCCCATTCACCCTCCGCTTTCTCCTTCATATGGCATAGCAGGTGTACCTGTTCGCGCGCGCGGGTCAGCGCCACATACAACAGACGAACTGCCTCCTGTTGCTGCGCTTCCGCATCCCTCCAGCGCAGGAAATCGTAAAGCGGACTTTCCTCACGACCCGGAAACGGCGCGAGCAACAAATTGTGAGCATCGTTGACATCCAGTTCGTGACTCCAGATCAGCAGCGGGCGTTCCTGTGTGCGGGGTCGCCGGCCCAGACCCGGAATGATCACGTGGTCAAATTCGAGCCCTTTGGCGCCGTGAATCGTCATGATTTGGACGGCGTTTTCAACACTCCCCGGACGCGTGGAAAATTCATCGCGAAGGCACCTTTCAAGGCGCTCGGCGGTCGGAACGATGGCGGCGCGTTGAAGTTCACCAACGACGTTCATAAATCGGCGAACATCCTCCAGTCGAACCGCAAATTCCTGCTCATCGGCACAGCTTCTCGCCAGCAACTCGGGGCCATCGAGCGCAACCCATGCGCGTTCGAGCGCGTTTTCGAGACGGCACTCTGCGCGCAGGGTGAGCAGCAATTCCGCGACTTCGCGCGCGCGCAGTTGACGTTCGTACTCTGCCTCGCCGGGCTCCATTGCTCCAGCGAGTTCGCACACGCCTGCGGCAATGGTGTCACCGCTGCCGACAGCCCGAAGCAAGCTCGCCAGTGACAACCCCACCCAGGGCGCGCGCATGACCGCGAGCCAGCCAATGCGATCGCCGGGATGCATCAGCGCGCGCGCCAGCGCGGTTAAATCCGCGATGTAGGGCAAGTCACTTAACGGCTCGATATCACGCGTTTGGACGGGGATTCCCGCCGCCACCAATGCCCGATTGATCGCCAAAAGGTGCGTTCGACTGCGGACGAGCACGGCAATCGAACAGTCGGGTGCGTCATCCCGAACATCACGAACCAACTGGCACACGTCCTCAGCTTCGGCATCGGCCTGGTAATCGCCATAAGCATGGACGGTCGCAGCCTCAGGTCCCGGCGCACGGACCGCCGTCTGGGAGACGAAAACGCCTGCTTCACTGCCGCCAATTTCGAGCGCCGCCGGCATCACCTCGTTGACCCAATCCACGATCTTTAGTTGCGAACGAAAATTCTTGGTCAAGGTCAACTGTTCGACCGCCACCTGGCCAACGCGGCCATCGCGCAGCACCCGCTTGAACAACTCAACCTCCGCCTGGCGGAATCGATAAATGCTCTGCATTGGATCGCCGACCAGGAACAGCGTGCGACCGTCACCGGGCGTCCAGCCGCGGGTCAGGCCCAGTAATAATTCGAACTGAATTCCCGACGTGTCCTGAAATTCATCAATCAACAGGTGATGAATCTGGAAATCAAGATGGAGGGCGAGATCGGTTGGTTCTTCAGGCGCCCCCAGTGCCTGCATTGCGGCAATCGAAATCGCGCTGAAGTCCGTGCGTCCGCTCGCCTCGGTTAAAACCATCAACTGCGCGGCGGCACTGCGCAACAGACCCACCAAAGCCGCAATGATGCGCCACTCCCACTCTCCGTACATTGCCGGTGGCAGACGCCTGACAGCTTGCAGTCGCTCGAGCAAGCCGTTTCTCTCCCGCAGTGCTGCGACGAAATCCGCCCAGGCAGCTTTCTTCGCCTTGGCCGCATCGCTGCCGGTTGGAAATCCATTCTTCTTGGTGACCTGCTTGCGCCACTCGCCCTGGGCAGTCAGCAGCAAATCGATCATTGCCTGCCAGAGGACGACATTAACGGGTTCCGCCGTCGGCAATGTTTCGAAATCGGACAGGCCATCGCTGCCGTTCTCACCGGCGTAGCGCGCAAGTCCGACCCACTCCCGAACGGCGACATCATCAAGCAATGCACGCAGCCGGTTTAGTTCCTTGATGACGACGCGATCGAACGCTTGTTGGAGAAAAGCCTTCTCCGAGCCGACCTGGAGCAGCGGCAACCATTGTTCACGACGAGCCAGCATCGTGGCCACAAGCGACTCCAGTCGCCGCCAATCGTTGTCGACGTGAGCCAGCAGCACCGCGGTGTGGTGCCGGGACTCAGCCCCGCCGGCGACTTCCGCCAAGGCCAGGCGAGCTGCTTCGCGATACAACTCCGAAGCATCGTCTTCGACCGCAGGCGCACCGGAAAAACGCGCAGTCACCGGCATTTGGCGTACGAGTGATTGGCACAGCGCGTCGATGGTCATGATGCGGAGCCGCCCCGGCTGTTGCATCAAGCCCCAATCGCGCTCTTTATCGCGCTTAAGCACGGCATGCGCGAGTTCGACCGTAGCCCGTTCAAACTCATCTTGTGGCACCGGGTTACCGGCCAGGGCCAGCGCTTCAACGATGCGCGAACGCATTTCTTCAGCTGCCTTGCGGGTAAATGTGATCGCGACAATCTGCTCGGGATGCTCGACTGTCGTCAGCAACTTGAGCACGCGGCGGATCAAAAGCGTTGTTTTGCCCGATCCCGCCGGTGCGCGAACCGCGAACGAACATTTCGGCTCGAGCGCCCGCTGCCGGGCGCGCGCATCCTCATCCATCGTGCATACTCGCGGTCACGTTTTCGCGTTCAGCGCGGCGACAGAACAATGCCTGATCACACCCCGCGCAGGTATCGTCGCCATACTTCGGGTGCGGACTGGCCGCGCCGCTCTGCAGCTCTGCTGCTGTGGCTTCGAGATCGTCCACCCAGTTAGCCCGGACCTGTCGCCACGCGGCATCGGGGCTTTGGCTATCATCGCCGTTCTGCCAGTCCAGCCAGCGCATCGAAAACGCATTCACCGCAGCAAAACAAATGCTGTCGACCCGTTCCAGTGGCGCCGTGTACGCGTAAAACGGCAGCTGGGGATCATCCATTCGCGGCACCAGCCAGCGCTGGACGGAACACGCTCCGGTTTTGTAATCGATGATCTGAATGCGACCGTCATCGAGTCGATCAACGCGGTCAATGCGGGTAGTAATCCTGAGCCCGGCAATATCGACACCGTATTCCTGCTCTGTCGCGATTACCGAAAAGGACTCACGCTCAAGTTCGAACGTCAGCCACTGGCCAAACAATCGCTCAAGACGCTCCTGCTCTATGAAATGAAGCGCGCGTTCGATCTCAGTTTCAAAGGGCAATCGAGTCAGCGTCCGACGCACGACCTGTTCAATCAATTCGGCGCGACTTTCGCCCGACATTTCGGCGAGGCACGCACTGGTGCCAAGTTCGCGCCAGATCTCCGCCAGCGCCCGGTGGACAAAAATGCCCTTATGGCGGGATGCGATGCCGGGACGGGGCTCGGTCAGGCACGACGCATTCAACCGTACACGCGCAAAGGCACGGAACGGGCAGGCGTTTTGCGCCATAAAACTGCTGACCCCGCCACGCAATCGGCTCCCATCCGGGAGTACCGGTCCCGTCTGATCGCTGATGGTCTCGAACGCGCGACCCGAACGCTGCCACCGCGCCGGCAGGTAGCCGCGATCGCCCTCGGTAGGTGCCTTATGCAAATCGGGAATGATCATCGCAGGCGCGAACTTCAGATCGCCGTCGCCAACCACGTAACTCGCTTCGCAGCACCTGGCCTGACCGGCGAGCGTTTCGAGCAGGGTGCGCATGAACCATAAACCATATTGGGGCTCGGCGCCCGGCACGCCTGCCGCCCGTTGCTCAGCCACAGGGAGCAAGGGTGACAAACTGGGCATATTGATCAGTCGCTCGCTTTCGCAGCCGAGCACCCATACGTCGCTCGGCGCAATGCTCATCGCCTGCTCGGCGGTGACAACACAGATCTGGGCCCCGGCTGCCGGTAGCGGCTGATCCGGCTGCGCTAGCAATGCACGCAATCTCGACAATGCCGCAGCGCGAGTCACCGGTGCCAGAACCGCGTCGAGACCACTCAGACGATCGCAACATCGCGTCCAGTGCTCGTACGCCGGACGATGGGTGAGCGTATCGACGGCGTGACCCGGCCAGCTCACGAGCTTCAGACAACGTTCGAAATGCTGCAGCCACTCGGCCATCGTCTGCCGTGCCGGTAGCGTTTCAATCTCCCGGACGAGCGCCTGCAGCGCTTGCTCCAGCTGCGGGCAAACCTCCAGCTCCGCAAGGTGATTGATGACGAATGCAAGTGGCATCTCGAAGCGATCAAAATTTCTCAGATCGTCGTCGAACCGGGCGCGTGCAGACCATTCGCTGTCGGCGCCGATCAACAACGGATGGACAATCAGGGCGCTTAACGCGTCCCACTTGGGCACGGCCTCAAGTTCCAGTACCAGCATGGCCAGGCGAAGCAGTGGGGCACGATCAAGTACGCGCTGCGGACGTGCCCAGCAGACGGATTGCGCGCCCTGTTCACCGAGGCATTCGGCGATCCATCGCTCGAGCTGCTGTTCCTGCCAGTCACCGTTGGGAACGACGAGTGCTATTCGCGCGCCCGGATCCGCAGCTGCGCGTTCGCCCGCCCAGGCAGCGGCTGCGCGGTATTCCTGATCTCGACTGACGTAGCCATGCCCGCCAAACGACGCGGTGGAACCGCGTGGCACGTCCTTCGAGACACTGCCGGCAGCGAGCAGCCAGTCGCGTACGCCCGGCGGCGCCTGTAATAGGGCATGGGCGATCAGCGGGCGGCCCGCTGCTCCTGAAGTCGCCTGGGCGACCAGCAGTGTCGCGGGATCGATAGTGCCAAGCGCGCGGCAGCGCTTCGTAAACTGGGCCGACCAGCGCGCATAAGCCGCCGAATCCTCCGTGTGGCGGTCGGTAGCTTGCACTTCTATCCGCCACAGCTGTTGCACCCGCCAGGCCGTTTGCGCGAGACGTGCGGTCTGCTCGCTAACACCGGTCTCAGCGCCCATATCGTCGCGAATGATGCGCTGCCACAGCGCCACTTCCTGATCATCGGAAAGCACGAATTCAAATGGCGCTGCCAACGCTTCGGTCGCGCCTTCGGCCAGCGCACGCTGGCGTACCAACTGCCAGACAGGCATGACGACAGGCGGGCACCAACTGCGCTGGCCGCCCACGGCGGCCGCCCGATCAAGTACCGCCTTCAGGACGCGCTGCTGACCGTGGTCGGCGACCACCACGTCGCCGACATGAGAGAGAAGTTGATGAAATGCGGCAAGGAACACGCCTGTTAGCGTGGCCGCACTGAGGCCAAACTGCAAGCCACCCCGAGGCTTTCGACAGCGCCCCTCACAAGCGCTGCTATACTTTTGAGCACATCATCGCGGTGTGTTGATTCGATCGCGAAAATCGTAGCGCTGGCAGCGCTGCTTTAAGTACCCCCCTCAACGTACTCCATCGAGATGTAGACATCGTTGCCAGACTGCCCGATGTCGTAGATGGTGATGATGCGCGGGTGATTGAGTTCGGCAATGATGCGTCCCTCGTTCAGAAATCGTTTGACCGTTTCCGGCGTGTCCCGCACTTTCTTGTCAAGAACTTTGAGAACCACCTTGCGGCCCAGTGAACGCTGCTCGGCGAGGTAGGCAGTCGCCCCCCCTGACCGATCCGGCGTTCGATATCGTAGCCGGGGATCTCCATCCGCCCGATTACAGCCCTCGCCTGTGTCCGATTCGCTAGCCAGTTCTAAGGGTAGGGTTCAACCGGTTTCAAGGTCCCGACTTACGGCCTTTCAGCCTAAACTTTACGCTAATGATGCCAATAAGCTCCTCAGGGACAGACCCGCGACGCGGGTACTTTTGAAGTAACGGCGCGGTACCCTGACTACCCATAAGACGAAGAAAATCCGGTCGCAAAGCCCAACATTGAACCATCAGAAGCGGCCTCGAGGCGGCGTTCTAAAAAACTGCTGGTCGACTACATTGCCTCGGGGCATTTCCGCCTCTATCAGAAAATCGCCGAGGGCACCGAGCGGCGCAGCGCCGTGGTCTAGACTGCGCGCCACTTATCTGCGCATCGCCCGCAGCACCGAGCTGGCAGTCGAGTTTACCGAGCGCTACGAAAACGCCGAACCTGAACCGCTTGAGAAAAAACTGGCCAACGACCTCTCCCTGCTTGGCGAGGCAGTGACGACACGCATCGAGTTGCAAGACCAGTTGATTCTGTCGATGCTCGGCACAGAATACGAGATATCCCAAACAACGACCGTCAACTAACCGGCCCTGCCGCGGCATGCTTCGCGCGAATGAACTCGCTTGGCGAAAGATGCAGCAGGTCGGCAATCTTGCGCACGTAATATTCTTCGTAGTGATCAATTCGACCGTCAGCGTAGGCGACGCGCCATAACATCAAGAGCAGATCGTATTTTTTCTCACGGTCGAAGTGTTCATTCACCACCGCGGTAAATTCGTAAAGAGAGACTGCCTCTTCGACGGCCTCGTCCGCACTTTCAAGCAGGGCTTCGACGTCCTCAATTGCGACATCGCATACCGCGGCCACCGCCAGACTCATTGCATGACGTTCAGCGGCATCGACCTCATGATCCGCACGCGAAATTTCATACAACAAGGCGGCCACGGCCAAGGGAAGGGCTGCGGCCGGATCATCGACGGTCGCCACGCGTGCGACCTGGTCGTCAAAAATCGCTTTTAGTGTGCGGAGCATGCAGGTCCTGTCCAGGGTAGGGTCGTCGCCATTATAGAACGCGGCATTGGGTAGTCGTTGGCGCGGGGCGTTAAAATCTGCGAGTGACCCGACTTTATATCGATCTTGAACTGGCCTGCGGCGCCGACCTGCGTCTTTCCGAGGACGCCGCTCATCATGTCCGCAAGGTCTTGCGACTGAAGCGTGGCGACCCAGTCGAAGTCTTCAACGGCCGCGTGTGTTGCAGCGCTGAGCTGACGCTGGTTGCGCGTGATGGCGTGGAGATTCGAGTCGGCGAACAAATCCTCGAGGCCACCCCGCCGCCGTTGGCCATCACCCTGGTGCAGTCAATTTCCAAGGGCGAGCGCATGGATTTCTGCTTGCAGAAAGCGGTCGAACTGGGCGTGTATGAAATCGTGCCGGTGACCAGCAGCAGAACGGTGGTGCGCCTCGACGGCGATCGGCTGCAGCGCCGCGTGGCGCACTGGCGCGGAGTAATCCGGCACGCTGCGGAACAAAGCGGCCGTATCGGCCTGCCATCAATTCGCGCCGTGCGGTCGCTCGCGGATTGGCTGACTACCGATGTGCAAAAACCGTGTTGGCTGCTGAACCCGGAAGCTCCACACAGCCTGGCGAGCCAACCCGACCCCGGCGCCCAGGCCACCATCATCGCCGGGCCAGAAGGTGGATTTGCCGCCGAGGAAGTTGCGCATATGCGCGAACACGGTGTTCGGCCTGTCCATCTGGGGCCACGGATCCTCCGTACCGAAACAGCGGCCATCGCGGCACTATCGGTATGCCAGTCTTTGTGGGGCGATCTGAAATAGCTAGCCGCGGGCGCCGCCGCTCGTCGAAGAGCCGGCTGGTACACAAGACTTTCACCGCTCAGGCCTTGCGCAGGCGCTTTCTTACACCCGCGAGCAGGCGTCTGGAAACGATCAACGTTTGATCCAGGTTTTTAAACACGACAGCCGTGTTGCCGCCAACATCCTTGCGCAAACTATCGACGTGAGCCGTGTTGACCAGCGCGTTGCGGTGGATGCGCACAAACAACCCGCCGAACTCTTCCTCAAGAACGCGCAGCGATTCCTCGAGCAGCAGGTTTGTGGTGGCAGAAACGGCGCTGACATAGCCCTGATCGGCCTGGAAATAACAGACCTCCCGCACCGCCAGTAATCTCAGGTTCCCGCCCACTACGGCGCTGACATGTGTGCGACTGCCCAACTCCTCTATTTGCGGGGTAGCCACCGCTTCGCGGCCTGCGTGCAACAAGCGTGCGCGCTCCAGCGCCTCGGCCAGCTTTTCGCTGCGCACGGGTTTCAGCAGGTAAGCCAGCGCCTGGGATTCAAAGGCGGCCAGGGCGTGATCGTCATAAGCGGTCGTAAAAATAATCGCCGGGGGGCGTTCCAGCCGCGCGAGATGTCGCGCCGTCTCCAGCCCGTCCATCGCCGGCATACGGACGTCCACTAGCACAACATCCGGTGTCGTGACGTCGAGCCGAGCGAGTGCGGCGAGCCCGTTTTCCGCTTCGTCGATATCAGCCCCGAAACCAAGTTCGCCGAGTTGCGCGACGAGGCGCTGGCGGGCCAGCGGTTCGTCATCAACGATCAGAACCCTCACGGCATTATCAGCGGGACAGTCAGCGTCGCCGAATACGCGCCGTCTTGCTGTCCACTGGTTAACGTGGCGGCGTCACCAAAATGAGCACCCAACCGCTGCCGTACGTTGTCCTGAGCCATCCGGTTGCCACTCTGGTGGGGCCCGCGTGGCCTAACCGCTGGGTTCGACACTGTAATGGCGAGCTTGTTGCCGCTGATCTCGCCATGGATTTCGATGATGCCACCGTCCGCAGCGGGTTCGATGCCATGATAAATGGCGTTCTCCACCAACGGTTGCAGACTTAACAAGGGCAACAGTGCGCCCGGCGTTGATTTATCGAGCAACCATTCGACCTGCAACCGCGGACCTAAACGTAGTTTTTCGATGCTGAGGTAACGTTCAACGAACGCAATCTCGTCGGCCAGCGGCACGAGTTCAGCAGCATCACTCAGGCTCGCGCGGAACAAATCAGCAAGATCCTCCACCGCACGTTCGGCCGATGCCGGGTCAGAGCGTGTCAGGCTGGCGATGGAATTCATGCAGTTGAAGAAAAAATGCGGCCGAATTCTGGCTTGTAGCGCCTGTAGTCGTGCCTGCGCTTCCGAAGCAATGCGTTGCTTGTAGTGGAACTGCACGTAGAAGTAACGCAAAACCAGGGCCGCCACCACGGCGCTGATCAGAATGGTACGAAGCAGGAAATCCTGACGGCTCAGATCGATGACCACGATCCCGCTCACGAACGGCGCCACCACCCACCATGCCAGTTCGGCCACCCCGTAGGTGACCAGCACGATGATGCTGTAGCTCAGGGGTACGGCCACCTGGGGCTGCATGCGGTTGAGATAACGCCGGCTCAAACACAACGTACCGGCGGCCGAAAGTCCAATCCATTGGGTGTACAAAGACATCAGCGCCAGTTCGTCGATGAAACTGCGACCGATCCCATGACCGCTGACGACGACGATAAGCGCGACCAGCTCGCTCACGACCACGACCACGAACAACGCGGTCAAGCCGCACAGATCGGGTAAAAAAACCGCTACTATCGATTGTTCGGCGCGATCCCGATCGGGGGCACTCAACGGCGTCCTACCTCGCTTCGATTGCCAGCTCGGCGCCAGTGTGCGGAGCATCCGCTGATTGGTCAAACGAGGCAACCTAGATTACCGTCGGCATCCCCCCGGATCGTCGCGCGCCTGCGATATACTGCCGATCTGGCAGCCGGCGCCTTGAATCCGGTGTTTACCGAACGACCTGCGAGCGCTGACGCTCGCGTCACGCATCGGGATTGGATTATCCATGATCCCGACTACAGTGTGCTCCAGCAGCGATGTCTGACGATCCCAAAACCGAAACCAGCAGTGACACCGTCAAACCATGGGGCGGTCGATTCACTGGGCCGACGGATGCATTCGTTGAGGCTTTTACCGCATCGGTCGAGTTCGACCAGCGCCTGGCGCTGTGTGATATTGAAGGATCGATGGCGCACGTTCAGATGCTCGGGGAAGTGGGGGTGCTGGAAGCCGCGGAATGCGCAGCCATCCGCAACGGGCTCGCGGCCGTCAAAGGGCGCATAGAAAGCGGCGAATTTGCATGGTCAATCGCGCTCGAAGACGTACATATGAATGTCGAACAGGCGCTGGTGGAAGAAGTGGGCGATGTCGGCAAGAAACTGCACACCGCGCGCTCGCGCAACGACCAGGTTGCAACCGACATAAGGCTCTACCTGCGCACCCAGATCGATGCGATCAGAGTCGTCTTGTCACGACTGATGATGGCCTTGGTTGACCTCGCCGAACGCGAAGCCGACAGCCTGATGCCCGGCTTCACTCACTTGCAGGCGGCGCAGCCGATCAGCTTTGGCCATCACATGATGGCGTGGTTCGAAATGCTGTGGCGCGACCACGAGCGCCTTGCCGACTGCCGCAAACGGACTAACGTATTGCCACTGGGTGCCGGTGCACTGGCCGGCACGACGTTTCCCATCGATCGCGAACGGGTCGCGGCACTGCTTGGCTTTGACGGCGTCGCCGAAAATTCACTGGATGCCGTCAGCGATCGCGACTTCGCCATCGAGTTCTGTGCCGCCGCAGCGATGCTGATGATGCATCTCTCACGCATGGCCGAAGAGCTCATCCTGTGGAACTCGCAGG
>CAXGUU010000034.1:0-17748 GCA_964012875.1 uncultured bacterium | reverse complement strand
CGAAGCTCGTACCCGCGCCCGCAATCAAGGGCATGCAGAAAGACGGGGCTGGTTTCGCCGGGTTTGCCGCCTGGCTCGATATGACGCCGGCCGACCCCGACATGTTCGGCGTACCCGATCCCAGCAGCCTCATTCAGTTACCGTGGAATCCGGAGATTGGCTGGCTTGCTGCAGATTTGTGGATGAACGGCGCCGAAGTCGAAGCCTCGCCGCGCATCATCCTCAAGCGGCAGATCGAAGCCGCGGCCAAACGCGGGCTGCGCATGAAGACCGGGGTTGAGTGCGAGTACTTTCTGACCACCCCCGATGGCAGCGATATTTCCGATCCGCAGGATATTCAGGGCAAACCATGCTACGACCAGCAGGCCCTAATGCGTCGGTTCCCGGTGATCCGCGAAATTTGCGACGCCATGCAAACCCTGGGTTGGGGGCCGTACCAGAACGATCATGAAGACGCCAACGGTCAGTTCGAAATGAACTGGGACTATGACGATGCGCTGGCGACGGCCGATCGGCACGTGTTCTTCAAATACATGGTGAAGACGATCGCCGAGCAACACGGTTTCCGCGCGACCTTCATGCCGAAGCCCTTTGCCCACCTGACGGGTAATGGCTGCCATGCCCACGTTTCGTTGTGGGACAATACCGGCCGCAAGAACATGTTTCTCAACAAGCGTGACGAACTCGGACTATCCGCGCTGGCTTACCAGTTTCTCGGCGGCATCATGCATAGTGCGACCTCGCTCTGCGGCGTGTTCAACCCGACGGTCAACAGTTACAAACGCATCAACGCGCCGGTGACCTCCTCCGGCGCGACCTGGTCGCCGAATGCTGTCACCTATGCCGGCAACAACCGCACCCACATGATTCGGGTTCCTGACCAGGGACGCTTCGAATTGCGCTTGCTGGACGGCTCGGTCAACCCCTACCTTGGCCAGGCCGGCATACTTGCGGCGGGCCTCGACGGCATCGCCAACAAGCGCGACCCGGGTAAGCCCGTGCATCTCAACATGTATACCGAAGGGCACAAGGTCAAATCGGCACCCAGACTCCCAGCGACGCTGCTCGACGCTTTAAGGTTGCTAGAGAAGAGCAAGGTGCTGCAGGAGGCCTGGGGTAAGGATGTGTTGAATTCCTACATCAAGCTCAGGATGTCGGAGTGGAATGACTATACTTCGCATCTCAGCGAATGGGAGCGTACCAACACGCTGGATTGTTAGCCGCGTTTTGGCAGCCAGCCGCGTAAATGGGGGACAGACCACGTTTTATTCCGGGCAGGGTAACACCCAGTAAAACAGGACGGCCGAGGAAAACGGGGTCTGACCGCGCCTCAATTCCAAGCGCCCGCTCAAGCACTTAGGGCGTGTCAAATAAATCAGTCTCCGCCTAAATGCGGCTGGTCCTTCAATCCAACGCGAACACCCACACAACACCACCTTGCGGCACCTGGATATCGGTACCCATCGTATTGTTCAGAAATTCCTGCTTGCGCTGCGCATCAACACCCCAGCCGGATTGTACGGCGACGTATTGCTTGCCATCGACGGCGTAGCTGACGGGTACGCCGACAACGCCGGAGCTGGTTTTTTGTGACCACAGGACGTCACCGGTGGTAGCGTCGAAGGCGCGGAAGAGGCGGTCGTTGGTGCCGCCGGAAAAGACCAGCCCGCCGGCCGTAGCGAGTACCGGCCCCCAGTTGTGGGATTTGAAATCAACCGTCCACACCTTCTTGCCTGTGGCGAGATCCCAGGCCTGCAGTTCGCCGATGTGATCGTAAGCATCGGCGTGGGGGAAGACTTCTATGTTGGCGAAGGTCACTCCCATATACATTTCGCCGGGGCGGTACTTGGCCTGCTCGCCTTTGATCGCGCTGCACAGGTTTTCATTGGCCGGAACATACAGGAATCCGGTCTGTGGACTATAGGCACTCGGCGGCCAGTCTTTGCCGCCCCAGATGCTCGGGCAGAACTCGATGCGTTCACCGGTGCGCGGTATCTTGGTGGGGTCGTAAGTCGGCCGGCCGGTTTCTTTGTCGATCGAGGTGAAGACGTTTTGTCGTACGAAGGGCTGGGCCTCGACGAATCGAATGTCGCTGTCGGTGCGCTCCAGCAACCATAAGTACCCGTTGCGCCCGGCATGTACCAGCCCTTTGATCTCACGTCCGTTGCGATTGATGTCGACTAGAACCGGGGGAGTGACTTCATCCCAGTCCCAGGCATCGTTCCAGTGGTATTGGTGATGCCCTTTGATCATGCCCGTCGATGCGTCCATGGCGACCACTGATGTCGTATGAAGGTTATCGCCGGGGCGCTGATCGGCCATCCAGGGGCCGCCGTTGCCGGTACCCCAGAAGGTGAGGTTGGTGTCCGGGTCATAAGAGCCGGTGACCCAGATGGGTGCGCCGCCGCGCTTCCAGCTGTCTCCTTTCCAGGATTCGTGTCCCCGCTCGCCGGGCCCGGGCACCATGTAGGTCTTCCACACCGATTCGCCGCTCTCCGCATCATAGGCCTCGACAAATCCGCGGATGCCGAATTCGCCGCCGGACGTGCCAATAAGGATGCGACCGTCGATGGCGAGCGGTGCCAGCGTCATGTAATAACCGCTGAGATAGTCCTCGACCTCGGTTTCCCAGGCCACTTCGCCGGTAGCGGCATCAAGGGCGACGAGATAAGTGTCCACCGTTGCGACGTAGACCTTGTTGCCATAGAGCGCGACACCGCGATTAGTCGGGTGGATCTGAAAGAGGTCATCCGGCAGCTCGCGTCGGTAGCGCCACAATTCTTCACCGCTGGCGGCGTCAATGGCGATGACCTGGTTCTCCGGCGTGGTAATGAACATCCGGCCGTCGTTCACGATTGGCGGTGCCTGGTGTGCCTCGACCACACCGGTGGCGAAGGTCCACACGGGTTTCAGCTTCGCGATGTTGTCGCGCGTGATCTGGTCGAGTGAACTGTAACCCCAGGCCTGGTAGTTGCCGCGATATTGCAGCCAGTTGTCGCCGGCGGGTTCAGTCAGGCGTTTGGCAGTCACCGCTTCGTAGGCAGACACAGCGGTGGCGTTCAGGAGAATGGCAAGAGTGACAGTCAGTATTGAGTAGGCTTTCAACATCGGGGCGTTCGGGGGTCTGACCCCATCCTTATTTATCTTGGTTAGAAGGTCATTTTTTCGGTCCGACTTTAGCCGAGAACGTTCCGGCGACGGCGAAGTGCGTGCCATCTTTCTTAATCGGCAGCAGCGGCAGGCTGCGCGTGGCCGGGCCGGTCATGCGCTTGCCTTCATTCAGGGGGTCGAACCTTGAGCCGTGACAGGGGCACACGAGATGGCGCGCTTCGGCGTCCCATTCCGATACGCCGCAGGCGGTATGCGTGCACACACCAGAGTAGGCGAGCACGCCTTCCGCGGCGAATGGCGCCAGTGCGTCACTCAGATCAGTGGTGTCGAATCGCATCACGAGGATCTGATTCAGGCGCGAGCGTTCGCGTAAGACGCCGGACACCGGATCACGCGGATAGACCAGCAGGGGTGCTGCTCCAACGACGACATCGTCAGCAGTAATCGCCTGGCCGTCACCGTCGTAGCTCGGGAACGCGAGTTGATCGCCTGCTTGCGGCGGCAATTTCTCGGGTTTGCGTTTCTTTGCGGCCGAGGCGGGTAGAGCCAGGGAGCTTGCGACAATGCCCGCCGTCCCGGCGATCAGGCGTCGCCGATCGGTGTCGGTGTGCGTGTTACGGTTCGCCGGGGTTTCGCTGGTGTCGCGTTTTTTTCTGAGCATGATTGATCGTTCGGAAAATTTCTTAAGGCTTCGGGCCGTCTCATTCAGGGCACATCGACGGTGTCGCCATCAGGTCCTTCATGATGGGGATGCGGTTCGTGGGTCGGCTGCACCGGGGCGCCGGCAACGGGCACGGTGCGTTGTAAAAATTCGATGACCGCGTTGCCAAAGATATCGTTGCGATCGCCCGCGACCATGTGTCCGGCATCCGTGATGTTGACGTATTCACTCTTCGGATAGAGCCCCAGAAAGTGTTGCGCGCCGTCCTCGCTCAATACATCGGACAGACCACCGCGCACCAGCAAGGATGGCAGAGTCAGGTTTTTTGCGCAGGCAATGAGGCGTTCTGTGCGTTTGTGGATATCGCGGCGCAGGGTCATGAAGCGTGGGTCCCAGTGCCAGCGATATTTGCCGTTGGGCGCGCGGCGGAGGTTCTTGGCCAGGCCCTTCAGATCGTGCGGTCGCTTGCGATGCGGCTGGTAGGCGGCGATGGCGTTGGCGACTTCTTCGAGGTTATCGAAGCCTTCAGGTTTCTGACTCATGAAGTCACCAATTTTTTTGACGCCCTCGGGTTCGATTTTTGGTGCGATATCGACCAGTACCAATGCCGTGGCATCGACCCGATCCTCACCAATGGCAACGAGGCTGGTGCCCCCGCCCATCGAAGCGCCAACTAGCACCGGACGGCGTCCGTCTAGTTGATCGATCACACACAAGAGGTCTTCGACCATGATGTCCTGGCCGTAAACGCCGTCCGGCGCCCAGTCAGAATCGCCGTGGCCGCGCGCGTCGAAGGCGACCGCGTAATAACCGGCGCCGCCCAGGAATTCACCCGCGCTTTTCCACGCGTGACGCGTCTGGCCGCCGCCGTGCTGTAGAAACACCAGCGGACCGGTTTCAGGCCCCCAGCTGTCGCCGGCGATGGTGACGCCCTGTGCGCCCTGCCACCGATGCATCGGATCAGGTGTCCCCGGTAGTCGTTCTCCCGCGCTCATATTATTCTCGTGGTCCTCATCGTGTGTTCTGCAATTGTCGGGGCTTCCCGTTTGAGGTCAAGTGCCGCCCTTGAGTATAAGGTGCATCATGTTAGCCTTGCTTTCATCGCAATTCCGCTGTCTGGGGACTCCTGATGCATGTTGAACAAATCTGGACCGGTAACGCCTACCGCAACTTCAATTACCTGATCGTGTGTGAGGCGAGCGGTGAAGCCTTGGCAGTGGATCCCCTGGATCACGAAAAATGCCTCGGCGTGGCCAAACAGAAGGGCTGGTCGATCACCCAGGTGCTGAACACCCACGAACATTTCGACCACACCGGCGGTAACGAAGCCGTCATTGCGGCGACCGGGGCGAAGCTGCTCGCGCATGCCAACGCCAAGGACGCCATCGATGGCATGGATCGGGGCCTCGGAGCCGGTGATGTCATCAAGATCGGTTCGACCGTTGAACTCGAAGCGCTGGATACACCTGGGCACACCATGAGTCACGTGTGCCTGTTGTCCCACACTGACACGCCGGCGTTGTTCTGCGGCGACACCTTGTTCAATGCCGGCGCGGGTAACTGCCACCATGGCGGTCATCCGGAAGAACTTTACGAAACCTTCGCCACACAGTTGGCGAAACTGTCGGATGGGACCCTGATCTACCCGGGCCACGACTACATGTCGAACAACCTCGAATTTACCCTCGATCGCGAACCGGACAACGCCCGTGCAAAGTCACTGATGGATGATGTATCAGATCAGGACCCGGCTGATGCGCTTGTTTCCACCTTGGCGCTTGAAAAAGAGATCAACACTTTTTTTCGACTGCAGAGTCCATCGGTGATCGCGGCACTGCGGGAAGCGTTTCCCAATCTCCCGGATAACCCGGACGCCAAGACGGTTTTTCTTAAACTACGCGAATTGCGTAACAACTGGTAATTGAAGGGTCTGTTGCAGCCATGACCAAACCCATTATCTCGGCGGACAGCCACGTGTGTGAGCCGCCGGAGTGTTACGTCAATTACATTGATGCGCGCTTTAAAGAGCGTGCCCCACGCTTGGTCCATCATGAAAAACGGGGCCACGTTTTTATAATCGAAGGATCCAAGACGCCGATACCGTTGTCGCTGGCCTCGGGCGCCGGGAAAAAGCCCGAAGAGCTATCGGCAATCGGCGCCGATTTTAAATCGCTGCATCGCGGCGGCTGGGACCCCCATGCTCGCATGGCCGACCAGGCACGTGACGGCATCGCCGCGGAAGTGATCTACCCGTCGGTTGGCATGGAGATCTGCAATATTCCGGATCACGCCCTCAAGCAGGCCTGTATGGAAGCCTACAACCGCTGGTTGCTCGAATTCTGCGATCCCTATCCCGAGCGTTTGATTGGGCTCGCCCAATGCGCCGTTACGAGCGTTGCGTCGGGTGTTGAAGAACTCAAGGTGATCAAGGCGCAGGGGTTTCGTGGCGTCATGCTGCCCGGCATGCCGGGTGAGGAAGATTACTGCGATCCGATGTACGGTGAATTTTTCGATGCGCTGATTGACCTTGAGCTGGTGCCCAGTTTTCACATCCTCACCTCCGGAGAGCAGATGCTCCAGCGCCACCGCGGGTCGAAGATCAATACCTTCATGTCGATCGTGCGTGGAAACCAGGATTTGATGAGCATGTTCGTGTTCGACGGCATTTTTACCCGCCATCCGAAACTGCGCATCGTCTCGGTTGAAGCGGATGGCGGCTGGATTCCGCACTACATGTATCGGATGGACCATGCCTACGCCCGCCACCGGCACTGGATGCAAGGCCGCGAGCTCGGTCGCAGCCCGAGCGAACTTTTTCGCGAGCATATTTATTTTACGTTTCAGGACGACTACACCGCTTTTCAGTTCAAGGATCAGCTGAACATCGAGCGCATGATGTGGGCCAACGATTTCCCCCATTCCGATTCGACCTGGCCAGATTCCCAGGCCATGCTGCAGGAACAGCTGGCGCATTTGACGGCCGTGGAGAAGGATCTGATCCTGCACGATAATGTCGCGGCTTTATATCGTCTGAATACATCTAACCTCAAGGCTGCCGCCTGAACCGATAGCATTGCAGCCGATGGAAATTGAACTAGCCAAGGCTCGTCGCCGCGAGATCCTCGATGGCGCGCAGAGCCGTCTCGATGCTCACCAGAACGGCCGCGCGATCGTCAAGTACATCAGCGCCAAAGTGGACCGCTTCCTGATTGACCTGTGGAATGAAACGGCCGGCAGTCTGAATGCCAAGGTCGACATCGTAGCGACCGGTGGGTACGGTCGCGCCGAACTGTGTCCGGAATCGGACTGGGACCTGATGTTTTTGGTCGCCGATCCCAAAGACAAGGCTATCAATGCCGCCATTTCTCGGTTCGTGCAAGTCATTTTCGATGCGGGCGCTCATCTGGGTCACGCGGTACGTACCCCGGCCGAGACCAAGGCGTTCGCAGCGGACGATTTAAATACCCGCACCGCATTACTCGAATCACGATTGATTGCCGGCCCGGGTGAGGCCTATACGGCTTTGAATAAGACCGCCGCGCCCGCGAGCTGGAATAAGCGCCAGCGGGCCGAGTTCTGCCGGCAAAAACTAGAAGAGTGTGCAGCCCGGCGAGTCGCCAATGGTGGGACGGCGTTCGTCATGGAGCCCGACTGTAAAAATGGTAAGGGTGGCTTGCGCGACGTCAGCACCATGTTCTGGTTGTCGATGGCCTGGTATGGCGTGCCCACTGCGCGCGAACTCATTGGCAAGGGTGTCGTCAGTGAGGAGGAGTTCAACGCTTTCGTAAAAGGCCGCGATTTCCTGTGGCGGGTGCGTACCGGGCTGCATCTGGTAACGGGGAGGGAAAACGATCGTCTACGCTTCGATCTGCAACACGAACTGGCCGCGCGATTTCGTTACCGCGACAGTCCTCGGTCGAGTGCGGAAGAGCGATTCCTGAAAAACTATTTTCTTAACGTCCGTGCTATCGCCGATCTAACCGACATTTTCCTGCTACATTTTGATGAACGTATTAATCCGCCGCCGCGCATTCGACGCACCGTCGACATTGGTGGGGGTATGAAAGTCCGTGCGCAAAAACTCCGAATCGAAGACGAGTCAACATTCGCATCTGATCCGCTGAATGTCGTCCGTGTTTTTCGTGAAGCGCAGAAAGATCATCGGTACATGAACAGCCGCGCACTCAGGACCGTGCGCAAGCATGCCGGGATGGTGACTGCGCAGGTGCGTAATCGCAAGGAAGCGAACAGGCTTTTCCTGGAAATCTTGCGATCGCCGAGAAACGTGACCACGGCTTTGAGTCAGATGCACGAGACCGGGGTGTTAGGGAGGTTTTGTCCGGACTTTGGCCGCATCACCGGACACGGACAGTTCGATCGCTACCACCAGTACACGGTCGATGCCCATACCATCCGCGCGATCGATATCCTGCGTGATTTCGCCCTCGACGAAGGCGAGTTCATCGATTTTCCGCTGGCTTCTGAGCTGATGCCGGAATTGGCAAGACCCGAGTTGCTATACCTCGCGCTGCTCTACCACGACATTGCGAAAGGACGCGGCGGCGATCACTCCGAGATCGGCGAGCAGCTGGTACGAAAATTCTGCAAGCGCCTCGGCCTGTCTGATGACGATATCGATCTCGTCGCCTGGCTGGTTTTGCATCACCTGCGTCTGTCCAAGACTGCGCAGCACTACGATCTGAACGATCCCGAGGTGATCCAGAACTTCGCGTCTTTTGTCGGTGACCAGGAGCGATTGACTTACCTGTTCCTGCTGACCGTTGCCGACGTTACGGCAGTCGGCCCGGGTACCTGGACCGACTGGAAAGGGCATCTGTTCTCGCAACTTTACTATGCGACCGAGGCCTATCTGAGAACCGGGCGTGCTGCACCTGAAGATCTCGACCAGCGCGTTGCGGCGCGCAAGAAAAGTGTTATCGGTGCGGCGCCGGCGACGCAAAAGAAGAACGTTCAACGTGCGCTCGAGTTCGTATCGAACACGATGGCGCTACACTTTTTGCCGAACCAACTGTACGAGCTCTGCCTGGAATTGGGCGAGGAGTACGGTGTGAACCTGTCGGTTAATGAACCCAAGGGCCATACCCGGGTGCTGGCGTGGGGGCCTGATCGGGCGAAACTCTTTTCCCACGTGACCGCGACCCTCGCGCACGCCAATACTAAATTATTGACAGCGCATGCTTACGCCCTGCGCGACGGGCGAGTACTCGATGAATTTCATATCACTTCGGCCAAGGACCAACCCATCGCCGAAGCGTCGCAGCTTGAGCGACTGAGTACCCGCCTGCTGAAGGTATTGAAAGGTGATGCACCGCCATCCATCAAGTATTCGAAGAAACCCGATATCCTGATGAAAGTGGTACCGGTTCAGGTACGGCGACACGATGCTGCAGCCAGCCACGTGACTGCGATTGAAGTGGTCGCTGCCGATCGCAAAGGCTTGTTGGCGGATCTCGCCGCTGCCATCGCCGATCAAGGCGCGAACCTGCACGGCGCCAATGTCAGTACTTTCGGCGAAAAAGCCGTCGACGTCTTCTTCCTGACGGACGCCGACGGCCAGCGCCTGAGTGACACCCGCTGCGAGGAAGTTATCGCGGCGCTCGAGAGGGCCGCCGAACTGGCACTGGAAGCGGGACAGGCCGCCTAGGGGTAGCTTTAAAGGCGGCTGCGCGCTCCGCTTAGTGGGGTTTTAATTTCAGGGCGTCTGTTTGCGCATCGAGTTCTTGACCGCGATCTTGCCGTTCCTGAACGTATACACATCGCAGCCACGGGCCCGAACCTTGCTGCCATCGGCTTTACGGGTGCCGGTGAAAATCCACTCCGAGCAACCGCGGTCACCAACGATAAAGTCTTTGCCGACGGGCTCGAAATGTGCGTCGGGGTACCCGTCCCAGAGGCTGGAAAAACCCTTGCGCACTTCGTCACGGCCAACCCAGTGGGTGCCTTCAGTGTCAGAGCCGACCGAAGCCATGAATTCGCAGTCGTCATCCATGTGTTCCATCAATTTATCGACGTCTTTGTCGTTCCAGGCCTGTGTGAACGTTGCGAGAAACTGGGGTGTGACTTCGTTGTCTTTGCTCATCTGCGGTCTCCGGCCCATTGCTTAACGATTGCTGTATTTTACTCACATGGCTGCGCCGACACAGTGAGAGACCACTGGCTGCAGACGATTCACTTTGAGGGAGGCGTGAGCATACGCATAAATTCGACCCGCAGACCAAGTTAGTATTGCTGACCGGCGAATATATGACACAGGCCTATGGTAAGCTCTATTACGGTAAAGCGCAGAACCCGCGGCAGCGTCTGACCGCGGCCTTAGCCGATGTTGGCGTACTGCTGATGCCGACGCCAGTGAAATTGCCACGCGCGCACTCGAAATGATCCCGAATACCCCGGTTTCGATCTGACTGGTCATCCCTCGATATCCGTACCCTGCGGCGAGGTCGACGGCTTGACGGTACGGCTGATGTTGAGCGGGAGGCGCTTCGAGGAGAGCCAGGTATATTGGGCTGCTTACGCGTTCGAGCAGTCGGGTAGATAAATTCAGGAATTAAGGAGTAAAGCGTGATTCTGGGACACGAGCTATACGGTGATGGAGATGAAGGTGTAATCCTCATGCATGATTTTTACGGTTGCCGCGATACGTGGGCATTTGCGCGCAATTTTTTTGACACCCAGAAGTTCACGTTCGCCTTTACCGAAGTGCGCGGTTACGGCGGCTCGCGGCATATGGCTGGCGACTACACACCGGTTGAAGCTGCCGCCGACATCATCGTCCTTGCGGATAACCTCGGGTGGGAGCACTTTCATATCGTCGGACATTCAATGAGTGGCATGCTGGCCCAGCGCGTTGTGCTCGATGGTGGTGACCGCATCAAGTCCGCCGTGTTGAATACACCGGTCGCGGCTTCGGGTTTGAGTTTTACGCCGGAGGGGTTTGCCATCATCGAAGGGTCGATTGCCGACAACAGCCTGTTGCGTGAAGCTTTTGATGCCCTGACCGGTAACCGCCTGTGCGAGCAATGGCTTGATTTCAAAATTCGTCAGACGCGTGCGTCGCGACTCAAGCAGGCGCAGGAGGGGTACCTGAAGAATCTGACGGAGCGGGGATTTCTGTCAGAAATTGAGGGTAATGAAACGCCGATGCTGGTGATCATTGGCGAGTTCGACATGGAACCTTTTACCGAAGCGACGGCAAGACAAACCTTTGCGAAGTGGTATCCCAATGCCGAGATCGCGGTGTGCAGAAACGCTGGCCATTACCCGCAGCAGGAAGCGCCGGTCTATGTCGCGACCGTCATGAACGAATTTTTGAATCGACAGATTTAAAAGTGATGCCACCGGGTGCACGTTTTACGCTTGTCTATCTGCTGTAGTATTCGGGTCCGGGAATGGAGGAGCTGGCAATGCTATGTAATGGTCTTGCCACATTCACACTGCTTTGGTTAATGGCGAGCGTTCCTGTTGCGGCCGAGGAACTGAATCGTGGCTTTTTGCTCGGTGCGGTCTGCCTGAACTGCCATTCGTTGACGAGTGCTTCTATCAAGGGCATTCCGTCGCTCGAACCCCATACGGTTGCCAGCATCACCGAAGCTCTGGACCAGTTCAAAGCTAGCACCCGTGAGTCGACCATCATGGGGCGGCTCGCTGCCGGCTATACCGGTGATGAAATCAGGCTCATTGCGAAGTGGTTGAAAGGACGCTAATCGTGAATTCGGCAAAAAGATTCGGTTTCAGCCGGCGACGTTTTCTGGCTGTGACGGCCGCTTTTGCCGGCACTGCAATTGGACCACATGTGATAGGCGCGGATGGCCCGCGCGTGGTGATTGTCGGCGGCGGCTTTGGCGGTGCGACCTGCGCGCGCTACCTGAAATCGCTGGACGCGAGTCTCGATGTATTGTTGATTGAACGCTCACCGGTATTCGTTACCTGTCCGTTCAGTAATCTGGTGCTGGCGGGGCTTGATGATATGGCCTCGATCACTCACGGGTACGACGGCCTGCGCCAAGCCGGTGTTCGCGTGCAACATGGGATCGCTTCTGACATAGACGCGGATCGGCGTCGCGTGCACTTGGCGGGTGGTCAGCATGTCACCTATGACCGACTGGTCTTGTCGCCCGGAATCGACCTCAGGTTCGACGCGGTGCCGGGCTATGAGCGAGTCGCCGCCGAAGTCCTGCCGCATGCCTGGAAAGCGGGCAAACAGACACTGCTACTGCGCCGGCAGCTGGAGGCGATGCCCGATGGCGGCGTCGTCATCTTGGCCGTGCCGGCCAACCCATTCAGGTGCCCGCCGGGGCCTTACGAACGGGCTAGCTTGATCGCCCACTATTTAAAACAGCACAAGCCGAAATCCAAGATCCTGCTTCTGGATGCCAAGGATAAATTTTCCAAACAGGGTTTGTTTCAACAAGGCTGGAAAAATCTGTACGGCGACATGATCGAGTGGGTGGCCGGTTCTCAAGGCGGCATCGTGGAGCAGGTCAGGGCCCACGATCGCACGCTGGTCACGGAGTCCGGGTTCACCGAACACAAAGGTGATGTCATCAATTTCATACCGCCACAACACGCCGGTGTGATCGCGAGAAGTAACGGTTTAACCGACGTCCAGGGGTGGTGTCCGGTTGACCAAGTCACGTTCGAGTCTTCACTGGTTCCGGGCGTGCATGTCATCGGGGACGCCGCCATCGCCGGGAAAATGCCGAAGTCCGGGTTCGCAGCCAACAGCCAGGCCAAAGTCTGCGCCGCGGCTATTGTGAACAGTTTCGACGGTCGTGACGTGCTGCAACCTTCGTATGCGAATACCTGTTACAGCCTGGTCGGCCCGGAGTACGGTATCTCGGTCAGCGCGGTTTACCGCGCAGAAACGGGCGCGATTTTGCCGGTTGAAGGTGCGGGCGGCGTAAGTCCGATGGCTGCTGACGCGGCATTTCGCGGTCTTGAGGCGCGGTATGCGAGGGGGTGGTACAAGGCCATCACCGCCGACATCTGGGGCTAGAAAGTACGCTCAAAATTCGTGGCGTTGTCGAAACGGCGTTAAACATCCTCTCAAAATGCTGATTTACCCATAGGTAAACTCCGCTTTTTCGACGATGTTTATCTTGTCTCGCCTGCCGCCACGAATTTTGAGCGCACTTTCTTCGTTCCGAAGATCTGTCTGGTAGAGCGGGCCTATCGCGCCGTGGTGTAGCTTGGGTCTAGTCCTCGCGAAACCGGACGCGGGCGCTGCCAGGGGTGGTGACTTCGTCTTTTTCGTTGCGGATGAACAGATCCAGCGTGACTTCGCTGCCATCAATGGCGGTGATTGAACCACCTGAGGTGAGCGTTTCTCCGAGTACGGACGCGCGTCGGTTGGAGTATTCGAATTCGAGCAGGGTGCCGTTATCGCCGAGCCAGTTAACGACCGTTTGGTTGAGCCAGTCGCCCTGGAGCGGGCCATCGATGATGACGCCGGGGTGATTTTCGACATCGGTCGTGTAGGGCTCGTCGTAATGGATGCGGTGCGCATTCCACACCGCGGCGTTGTAGAGAAACAGGGACACGTTCGTCGCCAGGTGTTCGCGCTCTGGCAGCGGGTCACCGACCTTCAGGTTTTCGATTGCTGGCATTTGATCTACCGATTGATTCTTGTCTGTGTTTCCCGCATGACCAGTTCATCGTTGTCGTCGACGACCGTAAGGTCATAGACAATGAAGATTAGTGGTCCGCTCGAACCTTGCTTTTCAAAGATGTCGGCGATGGTGCGGGTAATGGTGAGCCTGTCGCCCGGTTTGATCGAACGGTGATAGCGCTGCTTGATGCCGCCGGCCATAACGCGCTTGAGCGGCAGTTCAGGCATTAATCCGTCGCGACGTAAACCGTCAGGACCGAGTTCATCCAGGCGACTCAAGGGGCGGTCGGCGCCGAATAAAAACATCGGCGGCGCTTCATCGCCACTGAGATATTTGTCCTGTTGTTGTTCCGTCGCGATGGAATATTTGATGATGTCGCGACGGCTGACCTCAAACTCAATGGACGGCGACGAACGTCCAATCCATTGCCTGATGTCGTCGGTGATGAGTTCGCTCATGATTAGAAGGGGTCTCAAGAATAATTGCGGTAGCGTTGGCGCCTGAAAAGCACAGCTACAAGGCGCGGTGCGCAGGGAATCGTGCTTCTATTGCCAAGTGCCGCAACGCTGTAGACGGGCTTTTCAGGCCCAACCCGGAGGGCCGATGGTTGTTTTCGCACATTTCTGCGTTGCTCGTCCCTCATTTAGCTATGCTAAACCATGCTCCTCGCGCCTTGAACTGCACAAAAACGGCCGTCGGCGCTAGCGCAATTATTCTTGAGACCGCTTCTAGTCCCCCAGGCGAAAGCAGGGTACAGTGAGTTCGCCGTCAATGTCGTCAAACTCGAGCGTGACCCGCGTGCCGATCTGAAGCGGGGTATCTGGCGGGCCCTGCAGGGGCGCATGCATGCGGACGCCGTCATTCATGTCGACGGTCACTGTCAGGTAGGGGGCCTCCCGTTTAAAGCCTGGATGAAAGGCATGGTGACTGACGGCCCAGCTATGGACCGTTCCTTCACGCGATATCTCCTGCCACTCGTAATCGAATGAATAGCACCTGTCGCACAGCGGGCGCGGGTAATGACGCAGCGTTCCGCAGTTGCTGCATTTCTGTACGCGCAACTGGTGTTGTTTAAGAAAGTCCCAATACGGCGCCGACATCGGGCTCGGCTCCGGCCGTGGTTTGTCTGGTAGTTGCTGGTCGCTGGTTGTACTCATCGATGCATCACCGCAATTGAACCGTCGCCCAGATCGCCAAAGCCTGTCACCAGCCCGACCTCGGCATCCTTGACCTGCCGTTCACCACAGTCGCCGCGCAACTGCCGCACGAGTTCGACGATGTGATTCATGCCGGCAATGTGCGCCTCCGACAGCAGGCCGCCGTGGGTGTTGATTGGCAAATCGCCGTTGAGTGCGATGCGGCCGTTTGAGACAAAATCGCCGCCTTCGCCCTTTTTGCAAAAGCCCATGTCTTCCAACTGGCAGATGACAATATAAGTGAAGCAGTCGTAGACTTCGGCGACATCGATATCGTCGTGGGTGACGCCCGCCATCTCAAAGGCCACGGGCGCGGCCTTGGCAATGCCTAGGCGCGTTAATTCAGGACGATGCGTAATGGCGCTGGGAGAATCCGGGTGGCCTTCCGCAACGCCGCCAATGTAAACAGGTCTGTGCTTCAGGTCGCTCGCGCGCTCGGCGGCGCTGACGACAACGGCTGCGCCACCGCAGCTCTCCAAGCAGCAATCGAACAGCCGCAACGGATCGGCAATCATGCGCGAAGCGTGATGGTCCTCCAGGGTCATGGGCTTCCTCATCATGGCGCGCTCGTTCATTTGCGCGTTCTGCCGGCAGGTCATCGCAACCTCGGCGAACTGATCGCTGGTGGTACCGTAGGTCTCCATGTGGCGCCGCGCCATGTGCGCGTAAAATTGCGCCGGGGCATTCGTCCCCAATGGCATTTCGTATTCGCCGACCACATGCATCTGCGGCATGGCAGCGAGGCGCTGGGTGATGCGCCCGCCCGAAATACTGCCGCGGCCTAGCGGCACAAGCACGTGACTGGCGACGTCCGATGCCACGGCCATGGTGGCGGTTTGCAGAGCCGCGACCGGGCTCGCGCCACCCATGGGGGTGGTTGCCGAATAACGCAAGTCCGGCAGGCCGAAGTTGGTGACGAAATCTTCCGCCACGATGCCGCCCGCACCATAAGGAATAACGCCGTCGATTTCCTTGGGTTCAAGGCCGGCATCAGCGATGGCCGCCAGCGCCGCTTCCAGCGTCAGTGCCAGCTGACTGCGATCGGTGTCGCGCTGGTAGGTCGTCTCGCCAACGCCGCTGACGACCGCCTTATTATTCAAACTCATTCTTTACTCCCCATACTCACGACAGCCCGCACACGGGTACCAGCGCGCCGTGAATCGAGCGCGCGCGTTCCGATGCCAGAAAGCACATCACTTCCGCCAGATCTTCCGGCGGCACCCACTTAGAAAAATCGGCATCAGGCATATCCTTCCGGTTAGTCGGTGTGTCAATGATGCTGGGCAGGACCGCGTTAACGTTAATGTTTTTCTTGCGTAATTCTTTGGCCATCGTCTCGGTGAGCCGCATCACGGTGCTCTTTGCCGCGACGTAGGCCCCCATGTTCGCCTGGCCCTCGCGTGCGGATAGTGCGCCGACATTGACGATACTGCCGCCGTTCTCAAGCATGCGCGGAACGACTGCGCTGACCATGTTGCGCATGGTCACGACATTCATTTGGTACATGTGGTCCCAGGCTGCGTCCCCGGTCTCATGGACCGCCGGGCCCATGTCAAAGCCACCGGCGATGTTGAGCACGGCGTGGATGCGATCCATTTGGCCGACGCAGCCGGCAATAACCTCCGGCCGCGTCAGATCCACTAGGTAGCGGTTTTCTGCATCGGCGTCGAAGGACATGTCGAATTCGATAACTCTGGCACCGTGGCCGGCGGCCACAGCGACAGCGGCACGGCCGAGCGCGCCGTTGGCGCCCGTGATGATCACTGTTTTATCAGTAAGCATCTTTATTCCCCCTTGAATGGATGAGGCAAGTATATCGGCCATCGGCTGATTCGCGCATCCGGACTTCCGTTAGCGGCGTCGGCACGATAGCCTTGCATCCCGGTTCGCCTTTCACGTTTTACGGAGATCAAGCATGCACGTCGGTTACACCCCAATTTTTCAGAACCCGGACAACAGGCTGCCCGATACCGAGGTTTATCGGGAAGAAGTACGGTTGGCAGAACTCGCGGAACCCCTGGGGTTTGATTCCGTGTGGGGTATCGAACATCACTTTACGGACTACACCATGTGTCCGGACGTTGTACAGTTCCTGACCTACATGGCCGGGCGTACCAAAAAGGTCAAACTCGGCTCGAGTGTCATTGTTCTGCCGTGGCACGATCCGATGCGCGTGGCCGAGCAGATTTCGATGCTCGACCACCTCTCCGGTGGTCGCATGATACTGGGCCTCGGACGCGGTCTCGGCAATGTCGAATTCTCGGGCTTCCGGATCGATCAGGGCGAGGGCCGTGAACGCTTTGTGGAGTACGCGGAACTGTTGCTCAATGGCCTGGAGCAGGGCTACCTCGAAGGTGGCGAGAAGACCCAGCAACCGAAACGAGATATTCGCCCGTTACCCTTCAAGTCGTTCAGAGGACGCTCCTATGCAGCGGCAGTTTCGCCCGAGTCGATGCCAATCATGGCGAGGCTGGGCGTCGGCTTGCTGGTGATTCCGCAAAAACCTTGGGACGTGGTCAAACAAGACTTTGCTGTCTACCGTGATGTCTATATCAAGGAAAACGAGTGTGAGCCGCCACAGCCCTTTTGCGGTGGATTCTTCTTCGTGGACAAGGATGCCGGGCGCGCCGAGGCCATGGCTTACGAATGGATTTCAAAGTACTACCACACGGCCATGAAGCACTACGAAATGACCCATGAGCGTTTTGGCACCCATAAGGATTACGAGTTTTACAAAAACGTCGGGAAATATATCGCCACGCAGGGGATGGACGGTGCCGCTAAGGATTTTACCGATCTCATGCCCTGGGGCACGCCCAAGCAAGTCTTGGAGAAAATCGAATTTATTCGCGAGATGATCAATCCCAACGCAATCATGTGCAATATGAGTTATGCCGGCATGCCATTCAAGGATGCCGAGCGCAACATGCGTTGCTTTGCCGAGTACGTCCTGCCGGAACTGAAGAAGTGGGAAACGACCCCGCTGGCAGAGCCAGCACCGCTTAACCTGCAGGCAGCTTAGGCCAACTGGCATTAAGCGGACGTCAGCATCGCAGGAGGTACTGCCGTAGTCGGCGGCAGTACCCCGCGGCGCTTATTGCTGCAAGGCCTTGTAAACGGAATGCTTCGCTTCGGCGAAGACGTTTCTGAC
>CAXGUU010000033.1:0-17915 GCA_964012875.1 uncultured bacterium | reverse complement strand
ATATACCATTCGTACCCCTTAGCTTTGGGCAGGCCCGAGCGCACCACATTCGGTAACTGTTTTTCACCAAACGTCACACCGCGCCAGCCGATAAGTTCCTTTTTCGTACGCGGCCAGGGTTTGCCGCGGTGATGTACAACGATGTATCGGCTGACAGCATAAGTCGGGCCGTAGCCGGAAATTTCGTTTGGGCGCGAGTCGACGCGCAACAGCGCGGCTGCCATATGAACTTTGCGCGAATCGACCAGTTGGCGCAGCTCGCGTTCGGAACCTGCAAGATAGAAACGCGGCGTTACGCCGAGCCAGCGGGCATAGCGATGAATCAGATTAAATTCAAATCCTGCTGTTCCGGGTGCGGAAACGTCACGGGAATTCGCATGGGTATACGTTGCGATACGCAGTTCGTTACTCCGTTTAATTGTGCTCACGAGTTGTGGGCGCTCGCCACAGGCTGTTAATACACAGGCAATCATCACGGCGAAAAGAAGAAGTCTCTGGCGCTGATTTAACGCATACATTGCGGGTCAGGGGTCTGAGTCAACCGGTCGGGCATGGGAATGTATGAGCGCTGGGCGATGACCATTATCGGTTAAACCGCCGATTCGCGAACGGGCATAAATATTCGGTTCGCGTTGTTAGACATCACAAAGACCGTGAATATCTGCGACATTCGGTTGACTGAATGATGAACCTGGTCCCAGAAAGCGAATTCACCACCCTGCGCAGAACCCGCATCGCCGTTATAATCCGTTCCGACAATGGAGAGGTGCCAGAGTGGTCGAATGGGGCTGACTCGAAATCAGTTGACCTCGTAAGAGGTCCGGGGGTTCGAATCCCTCCCTCTCCGCCAATATGACACAACCCGTGTCGAGTCCTGTCATCTCAGTTTTTTAGCGAGAAACGCCGGTCAACTTCGACTGCCTGGTCGTGTCACCACCGGCCTTGTCGAAACGCCGGCTACAGTCTGACCTTGCATGCGGTTATCGATCCACACCGGATGAAGACGGGGAATCGACATCTCCTACCTCACAATTAATCATTTTTTCGCTGCCGCTTGCAACGCCGCCTGCGCCGCCGCATATCGTGCAATCGGAACACGTTTGGGCGAACAACTCACGTAATCCATCCCGAGCCCATGACAGAACTCAATGGATTCGGGATCACCACCGTGTTCGCCGCAAATGCCAATCTTAAGCCCCGGGTTTACAGCCCGCGCGTCGTCGATACACAGACGCATCAGCCGCCCGACCCCGACCCTGTCTATCGACTCTGTGGGATCTTTCGGCAAGATATTCTGATCGAGGTACTCGTTCATGAATTTGCCAGCGTCGTCCCGGCTCATGCCGAACACCATCTGCGTCAGGTCATTGGTACCAAAACTGAAGAATGATGCCTCTTGCGCTATCTCCGCGGCGGTGAGTGCAGCGCGTGGTACTTCGATCATGGTGCCAAAGCTATAGTTGATTCCCGCGCCCTCGACATTCATGGTTTTTTGAGCGGTCTGGTCGAGCCGCTCCTTGATCAAAGTCAGCTCGTTCACATGCCCCACGAGCGGAATCATGATTTCCGGCTGCACATCAATGCCTTCTTTAGCCACATCGCAAGCGGCGCCCATGATTGCAGTAACCTGCATGTCGACAATGCCCGGCATGACGATCGACAAGCGACAACCGCGTAACCCAAGCATGGGGTTTGCTTCGTGCATCGAGCGCACTGCGCTCAGCATCCGCCGCATACCCGGCAGTTCCTTGTCGTTCGGCGCAGCAGCCTCAATGCGAGAAATTTCCGCGACGAGATCAAGTTCAGCCGGCAGAAATTCGTGCAGGGGCGGATCTATCAGGCGGATTGTCACGGGACGCCCGTCCATCGCCCTGAAGATACCAGCGAAATCTTCGCGCTGGAGCGGTTGTAGTGCTGCAAGCGCGGCATTTCGATCCTGATCGCGCTCGGCCAGGATCAGCTCGCGCACGAGCGGCACTCGATCACCCAGGAACATGTGCTCAGTGCGGCATAAGCCGATGCCTTCCGCACCCAGTGCAACCGCCTCGGCAGCCTGCTCAGGCGTATCCGCGTTTGCACGGACCCGCAGTTGACGATACTCATCCGCCCACGCCATGAGTGCAGCCACTTCATCTGACTCGGTCACGGCTTCGGTTGGCAGCTGACCGGTATAGACGATGCCCTCAGAGCCGTCTATTGAAATCCAGTCGCCTTCATTAAGCGTTTTTCCGCGCGCGCTCACTGTGCGTGCATTCCAGTCGATTGTAAGTTCGACGCAACCACAGACAGTCGGAATGCCAAACTGACGGGCGACCAGTGCCGCGTGCGAGGTCCGCCCGCCGCGACTGGTGAGCACGCCTTTGCTGGCGAGCATGCCGGCAAGATCATCCGGATTGGTTTCGTCGCGGACGAGAATGAGCGCCGCGCCCGGGTCGCCATCCTGAATTTCGACCGCTTTTTCCGATTCGAACACGATTTGGCCTGCTGCCGCGCCTGGCCCGGCATTCATGCCTTCCGCAAACACCCGATCTTCGGGTGTCTGGGCAAACCGCGGGTGCATGGTCTGCTCCAGTTGGGTGGGCGTAACTCGTTCACGGATCGCTTCTTCTCGAGTGATTAATCCCTCGTTAACCATGTCGACCGCGATGCGCACGGCGGCGCTTCGTGTCCGCTTGCCCGCGCGACACTGGAGCATGAACAGGCGCCCGTTTTCTATAGTGAATTCGATATCTTGCGCGTCGCGATAGTGTTGCTCCAGACGTTCGGCGATGTCGGTGAACTGCGCATAGATTTCGGGGTTCTGCTGCTTGAGCTCCTCGATGTCCATTGGCGTGCGCACGCCGGCGACGACGTCCTCGCCCTGGGCGTTCATCAAGTACTCGCCGTACAAAGCGCGTTCGCCGGTTGCGGGGTCACGCGTGAATGCAACGCCGGTACCCGAAGTATCGCCTTTGTTTCCGAAGACCATCGACTGTACGTTGACCGCGGTACCGAGTTCATCCGGAATGTTCTCGAGCTGGCGGTAGAGGATGGCCCGTTCGTTGTTCCATGAACGGAAGACTGCCTCAATCGATTCTTCAAGTTGTGCCATCACATCCTGCGGGAATTCGCGACCCGTGCGTTTGCGGGTCAGGGCTTTAAAGTCCTCACACAGTCCTTTCAGGTCCTCCGCGCTCACCTCAGTATCTTGCGCCACACCTAACCGTGTCTTTAGTGATGAAAAAACTGCTTCGAATTCGTCTTTAGGCACGTCCAGCACGACGTTGCTGAACATCATGATGAAGCGGCGATACGCATCGTAGGCGAAGCGTGCATCATTGGTCGCCGCGATCAAGCCGTCGATGGTTTCATCATTGAGTCCAAGGTTGAGAACCGTATCCATCATTCCCGGCATGCTCTGCTTGGCGCCCGATCGCACAGAGACCAACAGGGGATCAGTATGATCACCGAGACGTTTCCCGATCGCGTTCTCCACGTCACTGAGCGCCGTCCGCACATCATCCATCAGACCGTCCGGCAGTTTGCGGCCGTCGGCATAATATTCATTACAGACGTCTGTTGTGATGGTGAATCCGGGGGGCACGGGCAGACCGATGTTGGTCATTTCCGCTAGGTTTGCGCCTTTGCCGCCAAGCAGTCCGCGGAGCGCCGCGTTGCCGTCACGGAAGAGCCAAACTCGTTTTTCGTCAACCATTTATTTCGAGTAGCCGTGTCTGAATCCGGGCGCAATCATACACGTTCAGCGGCCGCATGTAGGAGCATGGACATGGGGGTAGCTGTACTTGGCCTCGCCGGATCTAGGCGATAATCGTCAGCCGTGAACCCTGGCGTCATCCCTAATCCGGCTGCCTAGTTCTGTTAGTTGCCGGGGTCGCGCCGATATTCCCTGTTTTAGTCTGTACTTCCGGGAACAGGTAGCCCCGACTAGTACCCAGCCGGGCCTGGATTTATCCAATCAGCCGTTGTTGGAAATCATAGCGTTGCGATGGCACGGCGGGCGCAGCGGCGCGCGGCGAGTTGCGGCTGGTATTTTGGTTGAATGCGAGCTCCATCAACACGTTATACCCGACTGCGGAAGCACTTTCCATGGTCGTTCTGCCGTGGCCTGAAAAACTCCTTTACGGCGCAGCCATCATCGACCGTGATGCGTGCCCCGTGCGAATACTCCAGCAGAAGTTAGCTCGTCTTTTTCGTGGCGGTGCTCCCCGAGCCGGTCGTCGCGCGCCTGTTGAGCGCGAGGAAGCGGACGCGCGCAGCTTGCTCGGCTATTTTATGCTGAAGGAACTGCTCGCGTTTGCGGATCGTAAGCCTCACATCATCATCGAAGCGTTGGTCGAGGCCAACGAGCCGCTGTTGGCAGCCCTCGGGGTGGAGCTGCTCGTGACTCCGCAATGTCACATGTTTGCACAGGTGACGTTGCAGAGGGATCTGAACTCTGTCCTCTAACAGCTGCTCGGTGTCGGTGCGCGGAGGTCAGCCTGCGACCGGCCGACGGGATCATAGATGCCGCGGATTTCTTCGAACTCCAGCAATGGCTCGGCGCAGCCGGTGAGATTGTGCTCGGCATTCAGCGTGCGGACGGCTCGCACGAACTGAACCCCACTAAACGCGAGTCCCTGCTACTAGGATATGAAGATCGAATCATCGTGCTGACAATGGGTGCGGAATGAGCCCGCTGTGTGCGCTCGTCCTCGTTTGAGCGCTGGTCCAGGGCTCGCCGTAGCGCGGGCAGCTGCGGAGTGCAGCTTCGTCCACGTCTTTTTCAGACGTGTTCACAAGCGATATCGTGTTTATACTGCGTGAAAAGACGAGGTAACAATGACGCCACGTAATCCCAGCGGACCACTGACACGGGTCCTGTTCAGAATCACGCTGGTCATGCTCGGCATGGGGCTGAAACTGGCGCGTGCATTCAGCGCCGGTTTCCGCAGCCAGCTGGCGCATCCGCGCACGGTGCAGATCGGGAGTGCGGAAGGCGTGTGGCGTCATTACGTTTTCAGCCGGCGCAAGGTGAGTTCCAGGGCCGGTCGCATCGAACGTCCCGACGTCGGCCTGTGCTTTGACCATGCGGGACTGGGACTCATCATTCTGACTTCGCCGCAGGCGGTGGGGCGTATCGTCCGGGCACTGCTCGACGAGACAGCCACCTACGAAGGTAACGCGGTGCTCGTTTTGTGGTTCTTCGGCCTAACTCGCTACGTCTTGCCGTTTGGTCGAAGTCGTCCATTGGCAGCACCATTGCCGGACCCCTACACGGTGCACGATCCGAATTCTAAAGTGGCATCCCGTATCGTTCGCGAACCGATTGCCGACGAGTTGGATCCGGACTGGGCAGCGGCACACGATCGCCGCGCGCAAATGGTGATGCCCCGCGGCTCCGCCGGTGAGGAAGTCAAACTATGGTAAGCATTCAGCCATGATGGCCAATGATTTTCCGCGCCTCGACGAACGGGCCCGCGGCTGGTTGCGTTTCATCTGGGACAAGGCTACGACTGCGGATGACTGGAGCGTTGAGGGCGAACCTCACGCCTGGTGGGACCGTTACAGTACGCCACCCATGTGCAGTCTGGGACGTTTTGATTTGCACGAGACCGGATACACACTGCCGGTTATGTGCGATATCACGCCGGCGTGGCGTGAACCGTATACGCAGATTGCAGACGAACTGGTCCAGCGCCACACGACATTTCAGGCCGCGATTGACTGGCTCACCATGATTGGTCACGACCCCGACCAGGCGAATTACCCGCCGGAGTGGCTGGCGGTTTTGCCCGAGCACCTGCGCGGGCGCTACGACTCCCCGGGCTGGGTCGCGAACGGGGTCGAACCCTGGGGCCTGCAACCTGACCCGATCGGATCAGACGGCAACAATTTCTTCCGCGGATTTTTCAACCTGCTGTTGTGTTTTTACCGCTACGTCTCCGGTGATAATAAGTGGGAGCGGCCCTTCAAGGTCGCTGGTTACCAGAACCGCCTGTTCGAATGGGATCATCACCAGCTCGTCAGTTTCATGCACGATCAATGGGCCGAGCGTCCGCAGGGTGTGCATTGCGAGAACACCAAGATCTGGCCATTCTGCGTGAGTGGTGCTGGTGTTGGCCTACAGCTTTATGACGGCATACATGGGGCCAATACAGATTGGGTTTACGAACGTTGGTTCGAATATGCCCGTAAGCACTACATGGGGAAGGATCGCAAGGGCAACCTGGAATGGTTCGCGTTCTACTACGATCCGCTGGAACGTTCGATGTGCACGCTGCGTGACGAGGTCGGAGCTTATGCCGCGATCGCGATCACGCTTTACGTGCTGCCCCGTGATCGTGCATTCGCGACCATGCTCTACGAGATGGCTGTGAACAAGCTCGGCTGGAATGCGCCGTCCAAGCCGTTGTTGCAGCTACACCCTGACCCGCGCTGGCTGACACTGGGCATCATCACCGCGCGTGAACTTGGCGACGACGTAACAGAAGCCCGTCTGCGTCAGGCCGCGGAAAGCACCTTCGAGCCGCGATTCTTCGGACCCGACGGTGATCATTTCGGATGGTGGTTCAACTTTGGCGAAGACTGGCCACGAGGGCAGTTGTCGAGCCTAATGGTATTGAGTGAACTCGGTGAGCCGGGTGCGTGGTCGCGGGTGTTCCAGCAACCGAACCTGGAGAAATTCACCCAACCCACGGTTTCAGACGTGGACTACCCCAATCTGGGACTCGCGCAGTGTTGGAACGATCTCGATGAGGGTGTGCTGTGGCTCGAGACCTATTGTGCGACTGGTTCGATGCAAGGTGGAGCTACGCAGTTCACAGTGAGCGGATTGCCAGACCCGGGCGCTGTCGCAATTATCATGGACGGCGAGCCGTTATCGCAGTGGTCGGTCACGGGCGAGGACAAAATCGAAATCCGCAGTGATATCGCCGCCCACCGTCTGCGTATCGAGACCGGCGTGACGCACGAAATCCGGCCCCGTTCTACATCAAGCGCGGCGACAGATTCCGCGCCGGCAACCATCAGCGACACCGCCGGCGCCAGCGCGCTGGCAAGCGCGAGCCGCCAAACGGCGGCAGGCGGATGTAGCGCGGGATGCTGTTAGGACCTCATTGATGTGATGCTTGCATGACCCGGGGCGCTGCTCGATTTACGAAAAATATGCACCACCCTGAAACGAACGAAGCTGCAACACAGTTTCCTATTTTTCTGAGGTAGGATGCCTTCTCCAAGGGGGAGGGACTGCAATGGGGACGTTGCGTTATTTCGCTGTTGCCGAAAGGGTCGGGTGTTCACCTTTCCTGATTTCGGGCCTGGCCCCCATCAACGGAGATCGAACAGCTTGAGCAGCACGACCGAAACGGTAGATTCCGCCGGCACCGGCAACAAAAGAATCCGGCGTTATGTTCTGGGCGTATTGGTGGTCGTGTATACGTTCAACTTCATCGACCGCCAGATTCTTTCGATTCTTCTTGAGGCTATCAAGGCCGATCTTGGCCTATCCGATCAGGCGCTCGGCTTCCTTGCCGGCTTCGCCTTTGCGGCGTTCTACGCGACCATGGGGATTCCCATCGCGCTGTGGGCCGATCGCGGCAACCGACGCAACCTGATTGCGCTCGCGCTTGTGTTATGGAGCGCGATGACGGCACTTTCGGGACTCGCACAAAATTTCTGGCAGCTAGCTGTCGCGCGTATTGGTGTCGGTGTTGGCGAAGCGGGTTGCAGTCCGCCCGCGCATTCTTTGATTTCGGATTTCTATGCGCCGGCAGAGCGCGCGACAGCACTCGGCATATACGCCCTGGGTATCCCGTTCGGAATCATGTTCGGGCTGTTCATCGGTGGATGGGTTAACGAAGCTTTTGGCTGGCGCACAGCATTTTTTGTTGTTGGCGTACCTGGTGTTTTGCTTGCACTGCTGGTGCGCTTCACCCTGCCAGAGCCCGCGCGCGGCATGTCCGAGGGCCGCTCAGTTGGTGGTGAGCGACCGACAATCATGGAAACGTTCCGCTTCCTCGCCAAACGACCAGCCTTTGTTCATATTGCCTTTGGAGGTGCGCTTGCTGCGTTTGTAGGTTACGGCGTCGTTAGCTGGTTTCCTGCCTTTCTGATCAGAACACACGGCATGGGCACGGGCGAGATTGGCCTGTGGTTCGGCCTCACCACGGGTCTAGCGGGCGGTGCCGGCATGTTTTCCGGTGGCTATCTGGCCGATCGTTTCGGCGGGAAAGACACGCGTTGGTATTTGTGGACGGCGGCAATTGTCATTGTCGGTTCGGTGCCGTTCGGTGCGGCCGCCTACCTTTTGTCAAACCCCTACTGGGCCATGGTTGCATTTATTCCTTCAATTTTCGCCGGCAACTTCTGGCAGGCTACCAGCTTTGCCCAGACTCAGGGCATGGTGCACTTGCGCATGAGGGCAATGGCTTCGGCGATTTTACTGTTTATCGCCAACATTATCGGTCTCGGCGCCGGGCCTTGGGCAGTCGGGGCTGTCAGCGATGTACTGGCGGCCGATTTTGGCCAGGACTCGCTACGCTGGAGCCTGCTCATCTTCGGAGCTGTCAATTTCTGGGTGGCCTGGCATTACTATCTCGGCGGCAAGCACCTCGAACACGATCTCGCGCGCGCTGACGATATTGAGTAGTTTGCTTCCGCTTCATCGAACACCTGTTCTTTTTCGTTCACAGCCGGCAAAATTTCCATCGGTCTTTCGTAAGAGAACGGCAGCATGAGCAGTCTCGATTCCACTATTAGCCAGCTGAATTCACTGGATCCCGAGGTCCTCGGGTTCGACCCGCTAGAGGTTCGGCAGAAATATTCCGAGGAGCGCGCCAGACGCCTGCGCGAAGACGGAAATGATCAGTATGTCGAAGTTGCAGGCCAGCATGCGCGCTACGAATCTGATTCCCACGTGGAACCGGGCTTCTCCCGAGCGCCCATCACCGAATCGCTCGACGTCATAATTCTGGGTGGCGGCATTTCGGGATTGGTAACAGCCGCACGCCTGCAGCAGGCTGGCGTGACTGACGTGCGGATCATCGACAAGGCCGGAGACTTTGGTGGTGTGTGGTACTGGAATCGATATCCGGGCGCCCAGTGCGACACCGAAGCTTATATCTATATGCCGTTGCTCGAAGAAACCGGTTACATCCCGAGCGAGCGTTACGCGCATCAGCCTGAAATCCATGCGCACCTCCAGCGTATAGGCCGGCACTATGGCCTCTACGACAAGGCCTGTTTTCAAACCCAGGTTGAACAACTGCGCTGGTCAGACGAAAGCGAACGCTGGACTGCGACGACCGACCGCGACGATGTGTTCTGTGCACGGTTTGTGATTATGTCGAGCGGTCCACTGCATCGGCCGAAGCTGCCAGCGATTTCGGGGCTCGATGACTTCAAAGGGCGTGCCTTTCACACCAGCCGGTGGGACTACAGCTACACCGGTGGGGACAGTTCCGGTGGGCTGACGGGCCTGGCTGATAAGCGCGTCGGCATCGTTGGTACCGGGGCCACGGGGGTTCAGGTCGTACCCGGCGTTGCACCTTACGCCAAGCAACTCTATCTCTTTCAGCGTACCCCGGCGCCTGTCGATGAGCGTAACAACAGGCCGACGGACAGTGCCTGGGCAGCGTCTCTCGCCCCGGGCTGGCAGGCCGAGCGCGATGAGAATTTCTGTTCGATCATGGCGGGACTGCCTGTCGAGGAGGATCTGGTCAACGACAAGTGGACCGATTTTTTCAAACTCACGTTCGAAATCCTCGATACCGGTGATGTCGGCGGGGTATCGCCGGAACAGCTCGCTTTGATTCGGGAAGTCGCGGACTACAAAAAGGGCCACCAGATTCGCGAGCGGGTCGCCAGGATAGTCAACGATCCCAGGACCGCCGAAGGGCTTAAACACTGGTACGGCCAGTGGTGCAAACGGCCGGCTTTCCACGATGGTTATTTGCTTGCCTTCAACCGGCCGAACGTGGAACTAGTCGACACTGAAGGTAAAGGTATAGAGCGTGTGACGGAGAATGCCGTGATCGCGAATGGTACGGCTTACGAAGTAGATTGCTTGATTTTCGCAACCGGGTTCGAGGTTGCAACAGCCTATACAAGACGCTCTGATTGCGAGGTCTATGGCCGTGGTGGTAAATCGCTGAGTGATCACTGGGCTGATGGGATGTCGACCTACCATGGTTTTTTGACCCATGATTTTCCGAACTGTATACACATGGGGCTCACGCAAACAGGCGTGGCATTCAATTACACCTACACCGCGGTCGGGCAAGCAGAGCATGCCGCCTATTTGATCAGCGAAGTCATCAGGCGCGGCGCAACATCCATCGAGGCGGAACCGTCAGCTGAAGCGGACTATCAGAAACTGGTCCGTGCGCCTGGACCCATGCGCAAATACCAGGAAACCTGCACGCCTGGGTACTATAACGTCGAGGGGAAAAACACGGGGGAGTCGTTCATCGACAACCATTACCCGGAGGGTGCTGTCATGTTCTTCAAAATGCTTGCGGCGTGGCGTGAACAGGGCGAACTGGCGGGTCTGGTCATGAAATGATTGGACAAACATGCGACCTATTCAATCGTCATAAGTCCGGTTCTTCGTTCAGCGGCAACCGGCGTCTTTTGTCGCCCGCTCTAAACAACGCCAAACCGACTTGTTATATCGTTAGCGAAATACACAGGGCTGACCCATGACGAAATCAGTGACTTATACCAAGGACGGCGATGTTGGCATCGTCACCGTGAACAATCCGCCGGTTAACGCGTTATCGCAGCATGTTCGGCACGGTTTGAGCCAGGCGTTCGCCGCGGCGAGTCAAGATGAGACCAGCGCCGTATTGCTCATCTGCGACGGGCGCACCTTTATCGCCGGTGCGGACATTTCGGAGTTCGGCAAACCGATGGAGCCGCCGCATTTTCTCGACACTCTGAAGGTTATGGAGGATATGCCGAAGCCTGTGGTCGCGGCCATTCACGGTACAGCGCTGGGTGGTGGCCTCGAAACCGCGTTGTGTTGTCACTACCGGGTGGCGGTACCCTCAGCCCGCGTCGGCTTGCCGGAAGTGCACCTGGGTTTGTTACCGGGTGCCGGTGGCACGCAGCGCTTGCCCCGACTGGTTGGCGCTGAAGCCGCGCTCGATGCCATCTGCGGCGGCACTCAGCTCCCGGCCAAAGTGGCGCATGCAGCAGGCGTGATCGACGAAATCGTTGAAGAGGGCGGGCTGCTAGAAGGCGCGCTGGCATTCGCGCGCAAGATTGTGGCCGAAGCTGCGCCGTTGAAAAAGGTGCGCGACCTGAACGAGAAGGTCAGCAATGTCGACCCCGCGCTGTTCGAGGGGACACGCGCAAAGCTCAGCAAAACTCGGCGTGGATTTATGGCACCACTGAATTGCGCGGCCGCAGTTGAAGCAGCGTGCACCTTGCCTTTCGATGAAGGCATGAAGCGGGAGCGTGAGCTTTTCCAGGAATTACACGACAGCCAGCAATCGGCGGCTCAACGTCATATCTTTTTTGCCGAACGCGCAGCGGCCAAGGTCGACGACATGCCGCGCGACGTCAACATTCTCGATATCAAGAAGGTCGGCGTAATCGGCGCCGGTACCATGGGCGGCGGCATAGCGATGAATTTCGCCAACGTTGGCATTCCCGTGGTGTTGCTCGAAATGGAGCAGAAGTTCCTGGACAAGGGACTCGCGACGATTCGCGGCAATTACGAACGCACCGCCAAAAAAGGTCGGCTCAGCATGGATGATGTGGGCATCCGCATGGGGCTCATCACACCGAGCCTGAGCTATGACGATCTGGCCGATGTCGACATGGTGATCGAGGCGGTCTACGAAAACATGGACGTCAAGAAAGAAGTATTCGAGAAGCTTGAAGATGCCACTAAACCGGCATGTATTCTTGCTTCGAATACGTCGACGCTGGACGTGGATGAAATCGCTGCCGTCACGAAGCGTCCGGAGAAGGTGATCGGCACACATTTTTTCAGCCCGGCTAATGTGATGAAGTTGCTGGAGATCGTGCGTGGCGAGAAAACCAGTCACGAGACCCTGGCGACCACACTTGCCGTGACCAGAGCGCTCAAGAAGGTCGGTGTGGTGGTGGGTGTCTGCGATGGTTTCGTCGGCAATCGCATGATTCACAAGTATCTCGCGCAATCGCAATACATGCTCGAAGAAGGCGCCCTGCCGCACGAAGTTGATGATCCGATTTACGATCTCGGTTTTGCGATGGGGCCGCTCACGATGTCCGACCTTGCGGGTCTCGACGTGGGCTGGCGCATCCGCCAGGGCAAGGGGCTGCCGGAGAGTCTGCCGCCGGGCGAACGGTACTGTGAGCTCGGTGATCGCATCTGCGAACTCGGCCGTTTCGGCCAAAAAACCGGCTCCGGCTATTACAAATACGATGCAGCAACGCGGGGACGTGAGCGTGACCCGGAAATTGAAAAGCTGATCGTCAATTATTCAGAAGAGAAAGGTGTTGCGCGGCGCACGATTTCGGCCGCCGAAGTGATTGAGCGGCTGATGTACTCGCTCATCAACGAGGCTGCCTGGATCCTCGATGAAGGGATCGCCCAGCGCGCGAGCGACATCGATGTCATTTATGTCTACGGGTACGGCGTGCCTGCATATCTCGGTGGACCAATGTTCTATGCCGATCATGTCGGCCTGGCCGAAGTCTACCGGCGTGTGTGTGAGTTCGCCGAGCAGGACCCCGCGTCGTGGAAGCCGGCACCGCTGTTAAAAGCACTTGCTGAAAGCGGCGGAACCTTTCTCTGATGGGCGAATGCGGCCGATTGGAAATACGAACAAGGGCCGTTACCGATTCCGGAATTGCGGCATCACCTCGCGTGCAAACGACTCATTGGAAGGGTTGCTTTTCTCTGGGGGGAGCCCGGTGAAATGGCTCGATAGAATAAAATCGGTGCAGGCGAAATCATTGAAGAAGCTATAGAGTTTCTCCGCGACCCGCGCGGGCGTTCCGGATCAGAACGGTACCGTGGGTCAGGCCCGCTATCGACTTGAACGATAGTTATGATGTTTACCACAGCTTGTTGTGGGGCGTGATGTCTGCGGGTTTGCTTTAACTGGAGAAACAGTGACGACGCGAAGCGCACACCGAGCTTTCGCCGGACGATCGGTCCTTCCCGGCAATGTATGCACGCTACTCAATACAGGAACACGGCGAGTGGACTGCAAACAATAACAAACATTTCGAGCTGCGCCAGGCCTTCCAAGCCTTTTTCAGCGAATGGGATATTTTGATCTGCCCGCAGATGGCCACCACGGCATTTCCCACCGGTCCATCGACCGCAGGTCTACCCATCGGCCTGTAAGTGGTCGGTGCGGAATTTCATGACTATCTCGCCATCGCTTTTGCGCGCCAACTAGCAGACGATATCGTCGGTTTCGTGCCCCAGCTGAGCAAGCGAGTCGGTGGCGGCGGCCATGCAACTCCGAACAAGCAAAATGGCCCCCGAAGAAAATCAGTCCGGTTCAGGAGATACCGCGACCACCGTCGCGAAATAACGCCCTACCTTTCGCGCGAAATTGAAGTTCACCCTTTGACTTGGCGAGAGGCTCTCTGAGGGCCGAAGAGACGGCTCTCAGAGACAGATTTGTTGGCGGAGAGAGAGGGATTCGAACCCTCGATACGCGTGAACGTATACACACTTTCCAGGCGTGCGCCTTCAACCACTCAGCCATCTCTCCGTTTTGCCGAGGACGCGGATTATACGGTGTGAGCGGCAGCAACGGCACCTGTCAGGTGGTTGTTCGTGTGGCGGGCAAATCAAGCAGCGGGTTGGGATCGGGCCCGGTCAGTCAGAATTTCGACTTCGCCTTCGCTTAGACCACGTACTTGGGTCACTTCAGTGAGGTTATGGCCACTGGGCAGGAGCTTCATCGCATGCTCGACCATGAGATGATTTCCGTACCGCTCCAATTGAATCCGGACGAGTTGTTTGTGCATACGTCGATCAAAGCTCTCGGCGTCACTAACGCCGGCGACTGCTCGTACGGGCACAACGAAGCAGTGCAGCGAAGTCGGCCTGAAGTGCAGTGACCTACTCGCGGGTAGCGTGTAGTTCACACTTGAGGTTTCTTGCCTGCTGGCGGGCCTTGAGGTAGGTCACCACGATGAACGCCGCAGCAATGACCAATCCGATTTCGGCGTGACATTCAATTATCGTCATGCGTAGGTATCGATACCGGTGCCCTGATCTTCTCCATCGCTGCGCTTCTGCTTCAGGTCATGTTTGCGCCCGCGGCGCCCTTCCTTACAGCCACTCGGGTCAATCTTTTCCACCGGGCTCGGCAGGGTTGCTGGTCTTATGGGCTTGATGTCCATTACACTGAGCGCCCCGGCGTCCGTTCGATTTTTGTCTTCTTGCTCGGCTCCTCATTCGCAGCCTCGACGTCAAAAATCTGTCGCGAAATCGACCGCTTCAGTAAGAGGAGCACAGGGTATGCCAGAAATCGCGCCGTAGCCCCGGTGCTCGAGCGGCCGCCCATCCCAACTGAAGCTCCCTGCCAATCGGCAAAAGCCTGCCAATGGCGGCACAGAACGCCGCGAACGGCCTCAGCGCTAGTTTTTCAGCTACCTATTAGGGCTTACACTCGGCGGTAACCAGGTTGAAACCCCGGCACATGCTTTGTTCCTCTAACCGGTGTTGCCGAGCGACAAATCAAGGAGATATTCCCTGTCAGAGCCAAACTCCGAGGCGCCCAGGCGCCAAAAACCGTACGCCTTCGTGCCTGTCAAGAAACGAATTGTGGTGACCGGGGGCGCGGGGTTCCTTGGCTCTCACCTGTGCGAACGTCTGCTCGAACGCGGCGACGATGTGCTCTGTGTCGATAATTTCTACACCGGCAGCAAAGCCAACATTCTCCACCTCCTCGACCGTCCGAGTTTCGAATTAATGCGGCATGACATCACCTTTCCGCTCTTCGTCGAAGCCGACCAGATCTACAATCTCGCGTGTCCCGCTTCGCCCATTCACTACCAGCACGATCCCGTGCAGACAACTAAAACCAGCGTCCACGGCGCGATCAATATGCTGGGCCTGGCGAAACGTATCGGCGGCAAAATCCTGCAGGCGTCGACCAGCGAGGTCTATGGCGATCCGGAAATACACCCGCAGCACGAATCATACTGGGGCCACACCAATCCGATCGGTCCGCGGGCGTGTTATGACGAAGGCAAGCGCTGCGCAGAAACCCTGTTTTTCGATTACCACCGCCAACACCAAGTACAGATTAAAGTCGCCCGCATCTTCAATACTTATGGGCCGCGGATGCATCCGAACGACGGTCGGGTGGTCTCGAACTTTATTGTTCAGGCATTGAGCGGGCGCCCCATAACAGTCTACGGGGACGGCGCCCAGACGCGTTCGTTCTGCTACGTCGCTGATTTAGTCAATGGACTGATGCGGTTAATGGATTCGGACGACGATGTCGTCGGACCGATCAATCTCGGCAACCCCAACGAGTTTACAATCGCGGAACTGGCAGAAATCGTCTTGGAGATGACCGGCAGCCGATCTGAACTGCATTATGAATCGCTGCCGACCGACGATCCCCGACAGCGTCAGCCAGATATTTCACTGGCCATGCAAACCCTCGACTGGCAACCAACGACAGAGCTGAGAAACGGGCTGGAAGCGACGATCGAATATTTCCGCAAAACGATTTCGGCCTGACTCCCGGCATTTTGGGTCCGCAGAAAAGCGTTACAAAAAAGCCTGCGCTGCGCTTCAACGCTGACGGAAACAAGTGCGGAGCAATCAGAGGCGTCCGCTCGGCAAGCGACGGCGTGCATCCCCCGTCAAACCCTGCTGAGAGTTGGCCAGGTCCCGCCGCGATGCATACCGGACCTGTTACCTGGACAGGCCCGCTGGCGATTCCCCGCCGCCGCCGTCAAACGCCTGGCGCTAAATCGTCACGCTGGAGTCCGAATTTGCACATCTTCTCGGCCAACGTCGTGCGCCCCATGCGCAGTTGTTTGGCCGCGTGCGAGACCACCCAATCGGCATCATTGAGCGCGCGCAGGATCAATTCACGTTCGATGTCGGATAAATGCTCTTTCAGGTCAATGCCATCAGCAGGAATGGCGCGTAAGCATTCATCGTCGTTCAGGCGCGAAGGCGCGCGCCACAACTTCCGGTGACCTGTATTTTTGCGGCAGATCGTGGACGTCAACCGCGCACTTGGGGTAGGGAATCGACAGGCGTTCGACCAGATTGGCGAGTTCACGGACGTTACCGGGCCACTTGTACTGTGTGAGCGATTCGATACACGGCGTTGTCAATTGAATCATCTCGCGCCCCTCATGATCCAACCGATTAACAGTACAGTTGGATGTGAATTCACGCTTCCTGGGCCGCCCTGCAAGTGGTTGGCGTTATTTAGCGCATCGGAATTAGTATGGCATCGGTTGCAAGTGTCGATATAGTGACACCCGATCGCAGTCCATTGCGGAATGAATGCGTCAGTCTTCCGACGCTATGTCTGGCGCAAGATACACACGATCGCGGTGCGGCAAGGTTGGAATAGAAACACTTACCCATTCGCTAGCGTCGCATTGAGCGCCGTCGCAATATCCCGAGATCGCGGCCACGATCAATGTCGTTACGGCGACCAACAATCCGATGGCTGTGCTTTGAACGTTTCACCCGGTCCATCGTGTAGGCGAACACGGTCGGCTCGCTCCAGTCGATTCCAGCGAACAAAGCCGCCACCGGTTCACGCATACCGATAAGCCAGTAACCACCATCGGTGACGGGGCCGATCACGACATCAGCTGACGTCAACGCGCGCACAGCGCGGCGTAGATCACCGGCGGTACAATCTGCAATGTCCGACCCGATCAATACAACCGGGTTTTGTCCATCGCAATACCGGTTAAATGCGTTCAGCATGCGTTCGCCGAGCCCGTCACCTTCTTGAACTGCGATGCGCCAGCGCTTACGCCCGACATTCCTGCTGAACCATGGTCTGTCGCCGCGTTCAGCGACCAGCAAAATGCGCCGCACGTGTGCCAATTCCGAGGCTACGGCTAGGCTTCGATTCAGCAACGTACGGTAGACCCGGTTCGCGCGCGCGCCGCCCACGGACCGCCCGAGGCGACGCTTGACCGCGCCCGCTCGCGGCCGGCGGGCAAATACAATCACGGTCGCGCCCGCCGCGGGCAGACCGCGTTCCATGCGGCCCACGGTGGTAGCGCGATCAGCGATGGTCGTAAGCACGCGCCAGCCGCGCAGGTGAAATGCCCAGCCACCACAGTAAGCGAAGCCGCCACATGAGCAGGACTGTTTTCAAAACGCCTCGTCCACGCCAGCGTCGAGACGATGTTCGGACCGTGCCGCGAACGACATGAGGCATACGAAATTGTCGCGCCCGCTTGGCGAACTCTACGTCTTCCATCAACGCGATATCCCGGTACTGCCCCAAACGCTCGAACAGGCGTCGGTCGACAAACATGGCCTGGTCGCCCGTACACACACGTGTTGCGCTGGATCGCCATCGCATACAGCGCTCGACCAGCCTGAAAAAGGGTGCCTGGTCATCGATTGCGACGGTACACCAGCCCCACGGAGAGGTCGACAACAATGCCGTGACGATCTCGTCGCGCCGGACACAGGCAATATCGCTGTCCGCATGCAGAAACCAGAATGCCTGCGCCGAATCTGACGCCGCGGCGGCGCCCGCGTTTAGCTGGCGAGCGCGACCGCGTTCTGAATTCAACAATTGATCGACCCAGGGGCTGGCCAGCTCGCGCGTCGCGTCGTCACTGCCACCATCGACGACAATGACTTCGTCGCCGGTGTCACGCCAGGCCTGCAGTTGAGCTAGCAATTGCGGTAAGGCCTTTGCCTCGTTCAGGGCCGGAATGATGATGGCCAGACGCATCAGACGGAAGCCCTCGGG
>CAXGUU010000032.1:0-18000 GCA_964012875.1 uncultured bacterium | reverse complement strand
GAAGCGGTCAGCAAGGTTGATGGAAAGACTTCGATTTCGTCGGCATGCGGACCCAGCGTTGCCAACAGGCGGGCGCCGCGGACGACGATGCCCGTGTCCGTTTCCCGCACGACATGCAGGGCGACCTTGTCGTCGTACTTCCCGGCCTTGTACTGTTCATGATTGAAGGTGGGATTGACCAGGGTGTGGGTCAGTACTTTGTCGTTGCTGCGCACATACTCGTAATAGCGGCGCATGTTGTCCGCGAATTCCGGTCGACCACGAGCAAGGAACTCGGCGCTGCCGGCGAAGGCGGTCATCGAAGCATTCTTGTAGTCGGGTGTGCGCCCGAACATACCATTTGACCAGGTTGCCCATTCATAGAAGGCGTCTCCGCGGCGTTTGACGTCGGCGGGAGAGCGGGCCTGAAGGAAGGACATAGCGTAACGTTTGTCGCCTTCGGTGTAGGTGACCTTGTCCTGGTAGTCAGGGTCAAACTGTCGGTCCATGAAGTTGCCCAATGTTTGGGCGCCGCGACGAAGTCCGGGGTGGCTCGTGACGTCGGTCACGCGCTCACCGTGTATCCAGACTTCGCGATCATCACGCAGCCCTTCCAGGTACTGTTTGCCGGTGCGAATGCCATCGCCCGGCATCAGATCATTTTGACGGCTCATGGGTAGACAATTCCTGTGCTTGAGTTTGCTGGAGCGGGGCAACTCGAGACAGCGCATCGAGGCCGCGCATAAGCTCGTCGTAGACGTCCGGAGCAATTGCGTTTCTAAGTTCCTGGTAGATTGTTTCGACCGCCGGTACGACTTCACTTTCGAGTTTGCGACCGGCCGTTGTCAGTTTGATCAGAACCTGGCGGCGGTCGCTGGGTGAGCGCTGTCGTCGGACCAGTCCGGCAGCTTCGAGGCGGTCGATGACGCCGACCAGGCTCGGCGCCAGTACGAGGGTGCGGGTCGACAGTTCGCTGACCGTAATTTCCGGCGTCTCCCACAAAACGCGCAGCGCTCGCCACTGCGGTTCAGTCAGTCCATGGCTTGCAAAAAGTCCGCGAAAAGCGGGCATGATCGTGTGCAGGGCCCGGTAAAGCATCATTGGAAGTGATTGGTCGAAGCTGTTCACCACGGGTCATCGCCGGCGCATTAATTAATACATTAATTAATATCATATTAATTAATATTTTCAAGCGCTTTCTAGGCTGGCTCTGCCCTCAGAGTCTGTGAGTACCTGCCCGCACGTTTTACCGTTGAAGCCAACTCTCACTGTCCATCGAAGCGGAAAAAGGGACCTGGCCGGATCGTGAAAGAGTAGTTGCGCGACGGTACAAACTGGCGTCATGTGCGACTCGAACCTGATGGATTGAGCGTATGGGCATACAGACGATGAGCCAGGGATTCGCCAGTTCATAACCAGTACCGATGCGCTGGTTACAAAATTGGACAACCCGGAAGGCTGTCCGGTTTATTTCCGCTTTGGCCGGGCAGTGCGATCTCTCGTCTAACAGAAGTCAGCATGCTGGATGCTCGCCACGTCCATTTATCCGGGTGAACCTGTTCATGAAAGATTCTTTGGAGGGCAAAGGTCGGCGGCGGGGCTGCATTCTCTATATGCCCCTGAGGGTTTCCCCTATCATCGCCGGATGACCGCAAACGCTGTTAATCGTCGCGATGATGGCCGGGGCCTCATCGTGCTGGCGGCGCTCGTCATCGTGGCGGCGTGGATCTACGCGCAGGGTTTGCCCGGGCAGTTTATTCTGGACGACGCGACCAATCTGGGCTCGCTGATACTGCTGGACGAAGGGGCAAGTGTTGCCGATGTGATGTCGAGCAATCGCTCCACTCGGCTGGGCCGCCCGATCTCAATGCTGACTTTTGCGTTCGATTACTGGCGGGCGGGCATGAGCCCGGGCGCGATGAAAACGACAAATATTGCGCTGCACCTGTTGAGTGGCATGCTGCTGTTCAGTTTTCTGTTCCTGTTGCTGCTCACGCAGCTTGAACGTCGCCAGGCCTGGGCCTTCGCACTTACCGTCACGGCCATCTGGCTGCTCGCGCCAATGCAGGTCAGCACGGTGCTATACGTCGTCCAGCGAATGGCAATGCTGGCTACGGTCTTCGTTTTTGCCGGGGTGTTGTGCTACGTCCTTGGCCGGCGTGACCTTGACGGTGGACGGCGAGTCCGCGGCTGGACCCTGGTTGGGACCGCCGTATGGGTGTGCTGGCCGTTGGCCACGCTGAGCAAAGAAAACGGCATTATTCTGACCGCACTCCTGGCGCTGGTTGAAGCGACTTTCTTCTGGCGTGCGAGCGCACTGAACCTTCGTCGCCAGTTGCGTGGCCTGTTCATTGTTGTACTCGTCGTGCCCGTGATCCTGGGCGCGGGACTGGTGTTCGTATACAGCGAACAACTGTTGAATTACACCTATCGCGACTTCAGCCTGGCGGAGCGCCTGATGACGCAGCCGCGCGCCCTCAGTAGCTACCTCCTTTCAGGTCTGGTGCCGGGCGAAACGATGCTCGGTTTTTTTCACGACGATTTTGCACCATCCCGAGATTGGTTCGACCCACCGTCGACCGCAGCGGCTCTCGGACTTTGGTGTGGCGCAATCGCTTTCGTTTTGTGGGCCATCAGCCGCAAGCGCTATGCGATGAGCGCTTTCGGTCTGGGACTGTTCGTGATCGGCCATCTTGTCGAGGGCAGCCTGTTTCCGCTCGAATTGTATTTCGAACACCGTAATTATCTGCCCGCCGCCGGCGCCGCGATATTCGTGGTGAGTTTGATACGGCTGTTCTTTCAAAACGTCCACCCCGCGATATTTTTGCTCGCGGCGGCAATTTATCTCGGGTTACTGGCCTCGGGTACCCACGGACGTGTGCACATATGGACCTCGGAAGAGCGCATTGTGACCAGCGGTGCGCTCATCCATCCTCGGTCGCTACGCGCGAATTCAGCTTTCGCCAATGTATTGTTGCAGAACGGTGATCCGGCGGGCGCCATCGAAGCCCTGGAGCGTGCACTCGCGACCAATCCCCAAGATGTGCTGGGCATTCTGGCGCAGACATTTTACGTGTTGTGTCTCAGAGACGGAGCGCCGGCAGAGTCCGTTTACCAGCAACTGGCAGCGGGCCGGCGCATCGGGAACGTCCGATATATAGCCACCGCCTTGGGCGAATGGCACCGGCTCGCGGCGACCTCCGGTTGCCGCACGCTTGATGTCGGCCGCATCGCTTCCATTTACGCCGACGCCGTTGCCGCGGACAAAGTGTTTAACGGCAGACGGGACGGTTGGACTTTCGCCGTGCGCTATTACATTGGCGACCTGTTGCTCAAATCCGGGAAGCCCGCGCGCGCTGCAGAGGTGCTGGGTCCGGCCGCCGGCGGTCGGCGGGTCTACATTTTGATGACCCTGGCCGAAGCGTATCGCGCGGCCCGTGATCAGTCGCGATTGGAAGAAGCTGTAAAGCGCCTGCACTGGCTTGCCGAGCAGGAGCCGTTCCCACCCGAGTACGAAGAACGCTTGGCGCAACTGAGTGCTTCGATTAATAATTAGAGGTGGTCCCAACGCTACTGCAATTAAATTTGAGGCCGCTTCCAGTAACGGTGGCCGCGGCCAGATTGGTCGGGCACAAGATTGCGAGATACGAGGAGTCGCACCGATGAGTGCAAAGAAACCCCAGATACTTATCATTGGCGCCGGTTCAGCCGGACTCTGCACAGCACTGCAACTGAAACGTGCAGGCATCGAGGACTTTGTCATCCTGGAGAAGGGTGAGGGGGTCGGCGGGACCTGGTTCTGGAATCAGTATCCTGGCGCGGAATGCGACGTTCAGTCGCACTTGTATTCGTTTTCCTTCGAACCGAAGGCGGACTGGTCGCGACCGTTCGCCGGGCAGGCCGAGATACTTGAATACCTTAACGCGGTGGCGGATAAGTACGGCGTGCGATCGCACATTCGTTTTAATACCGCCGTCAAGAGTCTCAAGTGGGACGACCTGAGCGGCCGCTGGTTTGTAACCACTGCTGACGGTGACACGATTGACGCGCAAATCGTGGTCTCGGCGATCGGCATGTTTAATAACATCGTGTGGCCCTCGATCCCCGGAATTGAAGATTTTGAGGGGAACTATTGGCACTCGGCACGCTGGAACCAGGACCACGACATCTCCGGAGAACGGGTTGCCGTTGTCGGCATTGCCGCTAGCGCGATTCAGTTCGTGCCGGAAATTGCACCTAAGGCCGGGCACCTCAAATTGTTCCAGCGCACTGCCAACTGGGTAGTACCGAAGCACAACACACCCTACACAGAAGCAGAACTTGAACATTTCCGCACGCACCCGGAAGCAGTGCAGGAAAATCGCGAATCGATCTACAAAGTGTGGAATACGCTCGCGACATTCGGTGACAAGAGAGTCTTGAGTGAAATCGAAGCTTCGGGTCTGGAGCGACTCGCCGAAGTGCAGGATCCGGACGTGCGCCAAAAGCTGACCCCGAACCATCCTTTCGGGTGCAAACGACCGCTATTTTCGGATATCTATTATCCGGTGTTTAACCGCGATAACGTTGAACTCGTCACCGACGATATTGTCGCAATCACACCAAAAGGCATCAGGACAGCTGACGGCACCGAGCATGAAGTCGACACTATCATTTATTCGACGGGTTTCTACACCACTGCCTACTTAACTGCATTCGAGGTCACTGGCCGCAACGGGCTCGATATAAATGACGCCTGGAAAGACGGCGCGCAGGCTTATCTTGGTATGAATACCGCGGGGTTCCCCAACCTGTTCATGCTCTACGGTCCGAACACGAATCAGGGCAGCATTCTGTTCATGCTTGAGCGACAGGTCGAATACGTCGTTCGCCAGATAGAACATATGCAGGCTGAAGATCTCGCCTGGATTGATATCCGCCGTGACGTCATGCAAGCGTTCAACGAGCAGTTGCAGAAGGATTGCGCCAATGTCGAAGTCTGGCAGGCAGATTGCGGCAACGACTTTTACTATCGACACAAGTCCGGCCGCTTCGTAACGAACTGGCCGCACTCGATGGACGAATTTACGCGCCAGACCCGTGCTGCTTCCCCAGAGATATTCGAGGCCGAAGCCCGCGCCTGAGTACGCTGAGCCTACCCTGGCCGACATTATTGCGGTGGTTGTTGCGGCTGATTGAATTCGAAACGTTGGGGTGGCACGCAGGTCAGTGTCGCGTAGATCTCAACGCAACGAGCGCTCACTTGATTTGCAGGTGCAGCAAAGCCCATGCGCCCCCGGGGTGGTTTGCCGGTGCAGTCAGTAGCCGCTTGCGGCGGTAGGAGATGGCCTCACGGTGCTAGTCAGGGATCCCTCCCGGTGGCAATGCCAGTTCGTGCCGTACAGTCTCGGCGCCGGACGGCTCGATGACGCGACGGTCGGGAGACCTGCGAGCCTCCTCGATTGTCTGTTCACTGCCGAGCTTCAACGTGATTGTACGTGCGGGCGGTTCGCTCCCGCTTTGGAATAGGTTTTGATAAAGCGCGAGCGCTACCAGCGCCAGCAAGCCCGATCCGATGAAGACACCGACCCATTTTCCGGTCGAGATCAACTGCGTACGGATACGGGCTCGCTTGCTCGCAAACAGCGCCAGTGCTTGACGGAAAGCAGCGGTGGACTGATGGCGCTCGGGCTGCTGCACGTTCAGCGCTTTCATGATGACCTTGCTGAGGCCTTTGGAAACGTTCGGGTTCGCGATATGTAAATCGACTAGCTCGTCCGGATCCTGGCGATCGATCGCGGACTGTGGCTTACGGCCGCTCAGCAGGTAGTAGAGGGTTGCAGCACAGCTGTAGACGTCGGTCCATGGTCCCTGTTTGCCACGCGACAGGTACTGTTCCACCGGCGCGAAGCCCGGTGTCAGCATGACGGTCAGGCTTTCGGTCTGATCGCGCAGGGCATAACGCGCGGCGCCAAAATCAAGCAGGATCGGCCAGCCGCCTGCGGTGATATAGATATTGGTCGGCTTGATGGCGCGGTGGACGTATCCCAGCCCGTGCACTTCTTCCAGCCCATCGAGGATCGGGAGCAGTAGGCCGATGGTTTCATCGACACTCAGCGGTCGACGCTTTATCACCAGATGTTCGCCAAGCGATCGCCTTTCGTAGTAGTCCATCACCATATAGGCAGTGCCATTCTGCTGAAAAAATGGCGCACCCTGGCAATGTTTGGATGGATAAACCTGATCAGCAGTCGGGCTTCATCCACGAACGCGTGTAAGCCCTCTTCAAACACCGATGCGTCGTCGGCGGAATTGGGCACGATTGTGGTGCCGCCGGACTTGCGTGCGGCTAAACGCTGGGGCAGATATTCCTTTATCGCGACAGTCGTATTCAGTGTCTTGTCCCAGGCGAGGTAGGTGATGCCGTAACCACCGGGCTTGCCCAGGATGCGCCCAACAACGAATCGAGCGTCCAGTGTGGTACCTTCTTACAGTGCATGCAGATTGCGGTCACCACCGGGTTCGTAACCGCAATGACGACAGCGAGACGCCTCGGCGGTTTCCGCCATGCAACCAGCGCAGCGCGTCGTGTCGTCAATCGTGATTGGCATTTCGTGTGCTAACCACTCCGGGTACCGCTTCTAATCTTAAACAGAGCTCATTCGGATGAACGTGATGCGTTTTCTTGTTCAGGGAAGGGCACAGGGTCGATGAACCGGCGGATGACATTAGCTGTGATGCGGGCCACGTCATTGCTGTAATTTTCCCGCGCCAGCGCGCCGAACCAGGATATGGAACCCACTGAGAATACAGCCCCGCCATTCTGAGTTTCGTAGAAGACGACATCAGCCCGGACCAGGGGATCATCCGGCGACAGGAACACCGACCCTTCGAACTCTTCCTTGACGCGCACCATGTCTGGACCGAATTCGGTGGCGGTCGCCAGTATCACGGCATGCGGGGGCGACCCCAAAGCGGCGTCGAATCGATCTATTTCCTGTCCCGCAGCGCCACCACCGAGTCCCGATGTGCCGATTTTTTCATTTTCGACGCCCTCGAATATCCAGCTCGCCCTAGAGTCATGGCTTGCGGGAGTACGCTCAAAGAACGTTGCACGTTCGAAGCCCTGAGCAGTAAATCCGACGCCGGCAATTTGATTGGGTGGGCGCCCGAGCCGTCGCCACAAGCCCCCGTATTCGCCACCGAAAGCGTGGTAATACTCACCGGGTTCGCACTGCCAGTTTCTGACGCCATCCTCAGCGCGTCTGAGCTCAATCGCACCCGGCCAATCATTACTGAAGGCAACCCGCCAGTAGAAACCATTTCCGCCGAGGTAAAGCAGCCGACCGCCGTTGCGTTGCCATGTTTCGAGCGCGTCAAGCATGGCGGTGGACCAATACTCGGGATGCGATCCGGTCACGATGACACGGTATGGTGAGAGCGCGTCGATGCCTTCGAAATGAACATCTTCGTCGCTGATGACGTCGTGGCCGACTTCGAGGTGTTCGAGAAAAGCATTGATGACGGTATCCGGCGTGAAGTTCCAGCCATCGGCGCCCGGCCGGACCTGCAGCACGGGCCGGCGTCGGGAACTGAACATGACGCCGGAGCCATCGCTGTGTTTTTCATAGCACGAGACGCCAAGCTCCCGATGATCACGAATGTAAGCGTGTTCAGGTCTTAAACGTGCACGTGCGGCGACGAAGTCAGCGCCTTCGAATAGCATTCTGTGATTGGCATAGGCCATGTAGGTGCAGCTCGACATCAGCAGCGCGACATCGTTGGTGTTCTTATCCTCGGCCGGGCGCACAAAGAACGGCACACGATCGTCGCCACCGTCGCCGCGAATACGAAATGCGTAGATGCCGCTTGGCAGGTCAGCGGGCAGTTCCAGCTCCGCAGTCGTGTCCCAACCGGCGTCGTAAAGATCATCACTGTGAAAATGGATGGCGTCATAGTGATCGGGACGGGCGCGCCAGTCCTGACTGCTGCTGTCCCAGGCGGGGCCAGTGACCGCCCGCGCCGGGAGCTGAAAGACCTTCGCGTGTCGTTGCAGGGGACCCGTATCGCGGATTTCCGCACTATCCATGGCCGTTGTTAAGTCCCAGCTCAGGGCCTGTTCGCCCAAGTGCAGCCGCGGGCGCGCGATACGTCCGTCAAAGCGTCCGCCAGTGGCCGATGCCGCAAATCGTCCGACCTGGAATTCGTCAGGAAGCTGAGCGTCGAACGTACCGCCACTTGCTTGGGCCGCATCGGAATCAAAATAGTCAAAACCGGGTGCGCGCGAACCGCAGGCGCTTATGCTCGCCGTGAAACTCGATTGCTCGAGTGTCACTGAAACGGCGTACCATCGGCTCTTGACGAGTGTGCGCTGACTGAGCGTAAACTGCTGTGCGCCAACGTTCAGCACGAGGTGTTGTGCGCTCATACTTAAGTCGATCGCGGTGCCACTTGCAGGAGACAGTTGCACAATCGGCTGGTCGAGTTCCGGCGCAGTTGGCATCAGGTGCAGGGTGAGCACCACTTTCTGGTTGTTGGTGATACCCGACAAGTCGACGGTTGCATAGGAACCGGGGGTGAGCACCTGCGTCTCCAGCGCTATGCTGCGTGGCAATGTCGATGGGACCTCGCGTTCTTCGAAACCAGGCCCCGAGCGCGACGGATCGCCACAGATGATTTGTACAAGATCAAGTTCTGCCGCGCACGGTGTCAGTGACGACGCCATCAGGCGAATGCGCTCGCCCGCGCGTAGCGACCAGGGCTCGCAATAGGCGGTGACTTGTTTGGTCGGCTGATCGCTCATATGAAACGCGTTCTGTTGTGGGGGAGCTGCATTCTAGCGCTGTCGCGGCGGGCGACCGACCTGTCCGACCGCCCGCGGGCAGCTGCAAACAGATCCAGGTCCGGGTCGCCCGGCGTAATGCTCGTGCGTGCCTGGTGCGCTGCTTTCGTCCCGCCGAGCCAACGCAGAAACACACTTTCGCCGGGCGTGAACGGCAATTGCGAGCTGACGCAGCGGGTTGCCGTGAAACTGCCGGCGTGCCTGGCGAGGCCGTTTTCGTCAGTCTCTGCGAGTTTCAGAAAGCGGAAATTTGCCGCGGGCATCAGCCCGACAACTGCGACGGCAGAGCTCGCTGTACTCACCCAGATCACGGATTTGTGCAAGATTCGGCGCATCAACGATACACCCGTCTTTTCGTTTAACGCTCCCAGTATAGTGCGCCGGGGCCGCTACAGGTTCCCGAGGATGAGGTGCCGGCTTGAGGCCGTGCTGCGGCGCATATGGATTCGATGGGCGGGCGCCGACGCAGGCCGGCGGCATTGTTCAAGAACAGGCTATGCTAGAAACAGCTAAATGGAGTGCATGCACATGATTAAGGGGCTTCATCACAACGCCTACCGCTGCCGGAACACCGAGCAGACGCGTGCGTTTTACGAAGACTTCCTTGGCTTGCCACTGGTCGAGGTGCTCGAGATTAACGAAACGAAGACGGGGCGGGATGCCGATGTGCTGCATTCTTTCTATCAAATGGACGACGGTTCCTGCCTGGCATTTTTCGAGGTGCCCGCAGAACCATTCGATTTTCACGAGCAGCACGATTACGATCTGCATATTGCGCTCACTGTCGATCCATCGACGTTGCAGCAGATGTTTGAAAAGGGGAAGCAACAAGGGATTGAGACCCGGGGCATCAGTGACCACGGTTTCGTCGACTCGATCTATTTCCGCGACCCCAACGGGTACGTGATTGAGCTGTGTACGCCGAAAAAAGATTTTGAGCCGGACCAGAGTTCCCGGGCCGCGGCGCGCGCGAAAGTCGAGCGCTGGCACCAGCACCACGCCTGAACTTAAACCCGCTCTGAAATTAGTCAGTGTTGAACGGTTTCGGTTTTCAACGTCCGAAGACGCGGCGCGAATCACACGTATCTACACTGAGATTCAGGGCACCGGTGTGAGCAACCTGCCGCGTCGGGCGGTTGAGTATACTGAGAGCTTCAAAGGGAGAGCTCCGTATGACGCAAAAGGGGATTAGCAGGCGATCGTTTATCGCTTCAAGCGGTGCCACGCTGGCGGGCACTTTGGCCATTGCCGGCGGGCCCATCGCGTTGCTTGCACCGAGCAGGGCCTGGTCTCTCGACCTGGTCGCGCTCGACCATCATGTCGGCGCGACCTTGCTCAGGTTCACGCGCCATCTGTATCCGCACGACACCCTTGAGGACGCGGTTTACGCGCTGGTGGTCAAAGACCTCGATACCGCGGCTGCGGGCGACCCGGAGGTCGCGAAAATATATGTAGAGGGCGTCGCCGCCCTTGATGCTGCTGCTGAAGGCGTATGGCTGGATCTGGACGACGCCCAACAGCTCGAAATTGTGAGCGCACAATCAAACGCCGCCATGTTTCAGGCGGTCCGTGGCAAAGCCGTGGTCTCCCTTTACAACAACGAGCTTGCTTTTGCGTATTTTGGCTACGAGGGACCGGCGTTCGAAAAAGGGGGCTACATCGGCCGGGGATTCAACGATTTGAACTGGTTGCCGCAGCCTTCAGAAGCTGCCAGCCCAGAAGCTTAGGGCAGGGTCTGATCATGACAAAGCATGAGTACAGTGACGACACTGTTGTCGTCGTCATCGGTTCGGGCGCAGGGGGCGGCACCCTGGCAAACGAACTGTGCCAGAAGGGCGTACCGGTGGTGCTGCTTGAAGCAGGGGCGCGACAGTCACCGGAAGCATTTATCAACGACGAATGGGGCTCATTCGGTCAGCTTGCGTGGCTCGATAAGCGCACGACATCCGGATCATGGCGGGTAGCCCGTGATTTTCCCAATCTGCCGGCATGGATTTGCAAAACGGTGGGCGGCACGACAACCCACTGGGCGGGCGCGAGCCTGCGAATTCGCGACTACGAATTCAAGGCAAAGACCCACTACGGTGCGATTGACGGGGCTAACCTGCTGGATTGGCCGTTGGCGCTCAGCGATCTTGAACCCTACTACGACCGGGCGGAAAAGAAACTCGGTGTGACCCGCACCAATGGGCACCCGGGCCTGCCCGGTAACAACAACTTCAAGGTCATGTACGCCGGCGCGCAGAAGCTCGGCTACAAGAACTGTCACACCGGCCGGATGGCGATCAACAGCCGGCCCCGGGACAACCGGGCCTCGTGCATGCAACTGGGTTTTTGCTTCCAGGGCTGCAAGTCAGGCGCGAAATGGTCGACTCTATACACCGAGATTCCGGCCGCCGAGGCGACGGGTAAGCTTGATTTGCGGACGGAGGCGATGGCGCTCCAGATTCAGACAGATGACAGCGGCAGGGTGAGTGGCGTGCTTTACGCAGACAAGGAAGGTAACCAGCACCTGCAGCGTGCGCGTGCGGTGTGCGTCGCCGGGAACTCGATCGAAACGCCGCGCTTGTTACTGAATTCAGAATCGAGCAGAAGTCCCGACGGTCTTGCCAATGGCTCAGGCCAGGTCGGGCGCAATTACATGCGACATACCACTGGCTCTGTCTATGCCTCGTTCGACGACCCTGTACATATGTACCGCGGGACCACGATGGCCGGGATCATTACCGATGAGAGTCGCCACGATACCAGCCGCGGATTCGCAGGCGGCTATGAAATGGAAACAATCGCGGTCGGCCTGCCGTTTCTCGCCGCCTTTCTCGACCCTGGGGCGTGGGGTCGCGATTTCGCTGACTCAATGGACCGGTTCACCCACATGGCCGGTCTGTGGATCGTCGGCGAAGACATGCCGCAGGCGGATAACCGCATCACTTTGCACGATTCGGAAAAGGACGCCCATGGCTTGCCCATTCCTAACGTTCATTTCGACGACCACCCGAACGACATTGCCATGCGCGAACATGGTTTTCAGCAGGGCACCGCACTCTACGAGTCAGTTGGCGCCAACAAAGTTATGCGCACTCCACCCTACCCTTCGACGCATAACCTCGGTACCTGTCGCATGAGCGAGCGCGAGGACGACGGGGTATGCAACGCCTTTGGGCAGGCTCACGAAATCCCGAACCTGTTTATTTCCGATGGCAGTCAATTCACAACCGGAGCGGCTGAGAATCCGACGCTGACGATTGTGACACTGGCTATACGCCAGGCCGACTACATGTCGGTCCAGATGAACCAGAAAGCGTTTTAGCTCTGGTGGCGGAGCCGCTGTCGGCGGAGGCCATCAGCGCTGCCATTGAGGCACACGCCCGATGGCTGGAAACGGATGGTGCGGAAGGGACGCGCCTGGAAATGCAAGGCGCGAACCTCGAATACGCGATGCTGTTCGAAGCCGACCTCCGGCGCGCGGATTTGTCCGGTGCCCGACTGTTCAACGCTAACGTTCGGGAATGCCTGCTGGCTGAGGCGATGCTGACCGGCACCATTTTCGAAGGCGCGAGCCTGGTGAACGTGGTTTTTGTCGACGCCGAGCTTGAAGGCGCCAATTTTGACCGGGCAGTGGCGCCGGGCGGCCTGTTCCGCAATGCCAACCTGGCGGACGCGTCGTTTCGACACGCGAATCTGCTCAGTGCCGAGTTCAATGGCGCATGCCTGAGGCAAGCCGATTTTACTGACGCCAACCTCGCCGGCGGCAGCGCGGTCGCTGCGGATTTCAGTGGCACCAGGCTCACGGAGGCGAAAATGATGATGGTGGATTTTTCGCGCGCCTGCCTGCGTGAGGCTGATTTCGCACGGACTGTCATTTTCGGGGCCGATTTCACCGGCGCTGACTTGAGTGCCGCCGATCTGACTACGGCCAACGGCCTTACTGCACCGCAACTCGAAAGCGCTTCTGGCAGCACGGAAACCGGATTGCCACCTGAACTCGAAGGGATGGCCCCGCGCGCGCCTGAATAGCGCCGCTCCTGCCGGTGCGCGCCGCCTATTGTGCCGCAGTCGTGGCGCTGGTTAATATGGCCGTAAACCTCGATAAAACAAGGACTCCAGAACCATGGCGGCGCAAGTTTCCCTGTCGAAAATAGTCAAGCAAAAAGGCATCAGCCTGACCGAAGCAACCCGTCGCGTGGCCGACCTGGGCTGGGCGCCCAGCTACTTCGACGAGGTTATGAAATACCCGACCGACTACAAGGTCGAACGAGCGCCCAAAGATCCGATGAAACAGGTGCTGCGTTCCTACTTCCCGATGCAGGAAGAGAAGGACAACCGTGTCTATGGTGCGCTAGACGCGGCACTTCGCGGTGACATGTTTCGTAATGTCGAGCCGCGCTGGATCGAATGGATGAAGGTGTTTCTGGCTATCATCCCTTTCCCGGAGATTTCAGCCTCGCGCTCGATGGCGATCGAATCCCAGATTGCACCCGGTGAGGATCTGCGCACGGGGTTCACCATGCAGATGATCGATGAGATGCGCCACTCTACCATTCAGATGAACCTGAAGAAGTGGTACATGGAAAACTACGTCGATCCCTGCGGATTCGATATCACCGAAGAGGCGTTCGCAAAGTGTTACGCGACCACCATCGGCCGGCAGTTCGGCGAGGGTTTTATCACTGGCGACGCCGTGACTTCGACCAATATCTACCTCCAGGTTGTAGCCGAAACTTCGTTCACCAACACCTTGTTCGTGGCCATGCCTTCGGAGGCCGCGCGCAATGGCGACTACGCCTTGCCAACGGTCTTTCTTTCGGTCCAGTCCGACGAATCGCGACATATCGGCAACGGCCATTCCTTCCTGATGTCGATCATCAAGGAGCCAGAGAACCTTGACCTGCTCGAACGCGATCTGCGCTACGCCTTCTGGCAGAACCACGTCATCGTCGATGCCCTGGTTGGCACCATCGTTGAGTACGGCACCCAGGACCGCGACAAGAACAAGGATTCCTACGCCGAGCTCTGGCATCGCTGGATTTTCGATGATTACTATCGGACATACCTGATGCCGCTTGAGAAGTATGGCGTGAAGATTCATCACGAAGATATCCAGGAAGCCTGGGATCGCATCGTGAAGAAAAACTACACCCACAAGGTGGCACAGTTTTTCTCCATTGGCTGGCCTTTCAATTTCTGGCGCATCGACGGCATGACGGCGCGCGACTTCGACTGGTTCGAGGCCAAATACCCCGGCTGGTACAACGAATTTGGTACCTACTGGGAGAACTATGAGAAAGCCTCGCTGCCCAATCAGCCGCCGTTGGTTTATCTGGATTCAGGTTACGAGTACCCGCACCGGTGCTGGAGCTGCAACGTACCGGCCCTGGTGCGCGAAGATTTCTGCATTGATACTGTTGACGGCGAGGTCTACACGTATTGTTCGGAACTGTGCCGTTGGACGCACAAAGTCGCTTTCGCCGACGAATACAACGGCCGCAAGACGCCCGCGATGGGCAAATTCACCGGTCGCCGGCAATGGGAAGAGGTCTACCACGGTTGGGATTTGGCCGACTGCATGAAAGATCTCGGTTTTCTGCGACCCGACGGTCACACGCTGATCCAGCAGCCGCACCTGCACATGGAAGACGACAAGCTGTGGACGCTGGACCACGTCAGGGGTTTCGAAATCCAAAGTCCGCTGGTCAACCTGCGCAAGATGTCACCCGAAGAACAGCAGGCGCACGTCGAGGAATACCGCAAGGGATTCACCTGCAAGCCCATCTAGCTCTGATCTAAACGTGACACACGACGTCCGACTCGAACCTGTCGGCATCAATATGGAGGTTGAGGAGGACGAAACCGTCCTCGACGCCGCCTTTCGACAGGGCATTATGCTGATGCACGGCTGTAAGGAAGGCCAGTGCTCGGCATGTAAATCAATACTGATTGAGGGCGACGCCGAGCACGAAGATTACTCGACGTTTGCGCTGTCGGACATGGAAAAGGAGGAAGGGCAGGTCTTACTTTGCCGCCTCTACGCATACAGCGATCTGGAAGTCGAACTGCTGAATTTCGATGAGGATGAGCTGACCAGCTGGATTCCGGCCAAAAAGTTCAATGGCACGGTAACCGCAATCACGTCGCTAACCCACGACATCCGCCAAATCGATATTGACCTTGACGGTGAATTAACCTTTCGCGCAGGTCAGTATGTCGACATCACGATTCCCGGTAGCAGTGTAACGCGCTCGTACTCGATGGCGAGTTCACCATCATCGCCCGACAAGTTGTCGTTCATTATTAAGATTTACCCGGACGGCAAGTTTTCCTCGCTGCTCGACAACGAGCTGAAGACCGGCGACACGGTGGAAATCAATGGTCCGTTCGGCATGAGTTTTCGCAACGAAAAGCACGACGGTCCGATGCTGTTAGTCGGCGGCGGCTCCGGCATGGCGCCGCTGTGGTCCATCCTCAATGACCTGGTTGAGAGTGGTGTCCAAAAACCCGTTCGTTTCTACTATGGTGCGCGCACAAAAAGCGATCTGTTTTTCGACGATGAGATTGCCGCGCTCGCTGAGAAACTGGATGATTTCGAATTCGTTCAGGTACTCTCCGATCTCGACCCAGGTGATGACTGGAGCGGCGCTACCGGGTTTGTCCACGAGGCCGTTGCCGACCGCCACACCGGCGCAAACGCTGACGACACCATGGAATCGTACGCCTGTGGCCCACCGCCAATGGTCGAGGCCGTGCTACCGGTATTGCAGGCGGCCTTCATCGACGCGGACAACATTCATCTCGACAAATTCACCCCGGCCGCCGAAGTCGGCGGCCATTAACAATAGTTTTGGCTGATTCTGGGGAGCACAACAACATGGCAGATGATCGCGAACGACAATCCGGCGCGGCCGGCTCAGCTACCTTCCAGGGTTCTGACAGTCGACGCTTCAACTATTTCGAACCTGCGGGCCGACGTGCAACCCTGTATGAAGATGTAACGGTTGATGTCCAGCCTGACGTTCGCCGCCATTTGCTGCAGGGGTGGACGCTGTCATTCGGAGACGGCACACCGACCTACCACGAAGGCACGACCAAGCTCAAAAGTTCAGACTGGCACGTTTACCGTGCACCAGACCAGGAATGGGAGCGCACGCACTACCAGCGCCAGAGCCGTATAGAAGGGACGATAAAAACAGTTGTTGATACGGCGCGCGGCTCAGGTGCACCATCGCGATTCGCGAGTGAGTGGGTCACTGTATTGCAGGACCATGTCGGGGCGATGAAGCACGCGGAGTTTGGTTTAGGTGTCGCGCTGATGAAGGCGCAGCGCGACGGCGTCACCCAAATGATCAACAACGCCATTCTGACAAACTCTTCGTACAAGCTGCGTCTGGCGCAGGATATTACGCTCTATCTTGGCGACATTGGTCTCGACGTCGAAATTGATGGTGACGCCGGCAAGCAGCACTGGATGGAAGATGCCAAGTGGCAGGGTGCGCGCAAAACCATCGAGGCGATATTGGCTGCTAGAGACCACCTTGAGGTTTATTTCGCCACGAATGTCATCTATGAGGCGCTCGTGGGGGAGTTGATTCGCAGCGGTCTCGTTTCACGGCTTGGCCCCGTCAATAACGACTACGTCACGCCTGCAGTACTGGCCCCGGCGATTGAGGACTACCGGCGCAACCTCGCTAACACGGTCGAGTTGTTTCTGTTGCTGGTCAATGATGCGGAGCATGCCGCTGCCAACAAAGCCCAGATGGGTGAGTGGCTTAAGGCCTATGTGCCGCTGTGTGTTGAAGCTGCAAGAGGGCTGTCTGATTTATGGACGGACCAGGCGATGTTTGACGAAGCTTTCGCGGACAGCAGTCGGTACATGCAAGGCATTCTCGCTGAACTCGATCTGCCGCTGCCGGAGGGCATAGAACTATGAGCGTCCAGACGTTTCACGATATTGATCGCGACAAATCGATTTCGCACGCCTGTGGCGTCACCATGGATGACAGCGTTGACGGACGCGTGATTGCCGAAGTCATGGAAGAAAAGCCGGGGGTTAAAGTGACCCATTACCCCGCCATTATTCGTATCGATGGCGAAGGCAAGCTCGAATTCGACATGGAAGAGCTCGGCGATGCCCTTGGTCGTGAATTCACGACGTACGACTTCGAAGTCGTTATGTCGACGCACTATGGCCGTATGGTCACGATCGACGAGAATACCTTGGTCCTCTTCGGTGACATGGAAGAGGCGCGCCAATACGAAGAGTAACTCGGGAAATACGTTCCAGCTTGGCCCGTTCGCCGGTCGAACGGGCTGACGCCCGTTTGCTGATGTCTCCAACCGGGGTTCTTTTCCGAACCACGGTCCTGATTACAGCCCTGCAGGGATTTCCACTATGCCCAAGATCATGCTTTTTGAAGCGGAGGCCCGCGCCGCCCTGGCCCGTGGCGTTTCAACTTTAACCCGCGCAGTTTCTTCGACCCTGGGACCGAAAGGTGGCAACGCCATCATCGACGTGCCAATTGGTACGCCAATAGTTTCGCGCGACGGTGTCAGCATTGCCGCGGAAATTGAACTCGAAGATCCGTTTGAAAACATGGGCGCCCAGGTCGTTCGCGAAGTGTCAAAGCGCACCAACGATGTCGCCGGAGACGGCACGACGACAGCAACTGTTCTGGCAAACGCGCTGATCCAAGAAGGTTTTGCCGTTCTGGACGAAGGTGTACCGGCGATCGATTTGGTTGCCGGAATCGAGCAGGCGGTGGCAGCGGTCATTGAGCATTTAAAGGGTTCGGCCAAGGCCATCGCTGATGATGATCGAGCCGTTGAGTCGGTTGCGATCATCGCGGCTAACGACGAGACCACCGGGCGAATCGTAGCGGATTCCTTGCGCCGGGTCGGCCCGACCGGGATCGTCACCGTTGATGTCGGTCTGACCGTCGAAACTACGGTCGATATCGCCGAGGGCGCATCGTATGAACGCGGCTATATTTCGCATCACATGGTCACCGATGTCGAAACCATGCGCATCGAAATGGACGATATCGCGATATTGCTCACCGACCAGGTTCTGAAAAGTGCCGACCAGGTCCACGGACTGCGCGCATTGGCGGCGGAAGCTGGCAAAGATTTACTGGTGGTTGCCGAAGATTATGGCCCCGATGCCGTCGCGGCTTTGCTCGCCAGCAGTGACGGGCCATCCATCGTCG
>CAXGUU010000031.1:0-18225 GCA_964012875.1 uncultured bacterium | reverse complement strand
GCCATCGGCGGCGCCTGCGACGGCTGTATCGCCTGGCACAACGCCGCCTTGCATAAACTCGGCTGCTCGGTCGAAGAAGTCGCGGAAGTCGCAGGTGTTGCCATTGAAATGGGCGGTGGCATGGCCCTGCACCCCGCGGCAAAAGCCGTCGCCGGCTTCAAGCAGTTCGACGCAGACTGAACGCCCGTCTCAGGCCATGGCGCGGCGCTTTCAGCGGCCGCGCACCAGACGCACCATATTGTCGTATTGATACGCTGGCAGGATCACGACATCGCCCTGCGGCTGCCGCTCGAAGTAGCGGCCGAACCCGTCCGGCGTCGCACGGCCGGTAACGAGGCTGAACTGTAGCGTCTTGCCCACATAAGCGTGCATTTGAATGTCAGGTGGTTCGACCCGCCTGAATGGCGCAGGATTGGTCACGCCGGCAATAACTCTGTCGATACGTGCGGCGATGAGAACCGACATGCGGTCGTGGACAAATTCTCGCTTGTCGGACGGTATCGGGTGCGATTGACCGACTTGCTCCGACTCCCAACGGTTACCTACCAGGCGCAAGCTCAGGACATCTTCACCGGCTTGTAAGCGCACGCGGTCAACATCGGCAGAACCGACACGAAAAAGCCGTTCGGGCCCCGCCGCACCGTGTTCGCCTTGCTCTGAATCAGAACCGCCATCAATGCAAAACAACGCCACGGCAGCAATCATGATGATCACCAACCACGGCGCGTTCTGCTTCATCGTCGTCGCCAGACCCACATGCCAATCAGGCACAGGACCGCGGGCCCCAGCAGCGTGGTTAGTACAAAGCTGAATTTAAGCGCCTGGTTGCTGAGCCGCAGCCGGCCGGTCTCGTAGTTACGCGGTGCAATATCGATGAGCGAAACATCGCGATTGAGTTCATGAATCACGTTCAAAAACAACTGGCTATTACCGAGCGCACCGAAAAAAGAATTGGTGGCGAAATCGCCGTCACCAAACACGGCCAGCCGCCCGCCAGAATCGCGCAACCTGGCGAGCAAGCCCAGAGTATGTTGCGAACGAATGTCGGGGCTGCCCGCCAGATAGGCGGCATCACTGCTTCTGAGTAGCGCTGTCACCTGCGCGCCGGTCGCGTCGCCGCCGCGTATCAGCATCAGGGCGGATACCCCCGGAAAAAACGTCATCGGCAGTCGTCGTGTCAGGCGATGCCTCGGATAGTCTGTCACTGCGGGGGTTTTCGAATCGGTCCAGTAGTGGCTTTCGGGGTCAACGACAGCATGATGGGAAATGCTGATCCCGGCCGATGCGAGCACTGTCTCAAGACCTGATTCGACGCCTGGCTCAAGCAATAACAGCAGCGCATCGCCGCCGTTCAGATACGCCTGAACCTGGGCCAGTTCGGCGTCGGCGAAACGAATCTGCGGTGACGCGACAACCAATATTGAGCAGCCCTCAAGCGCTTTCGGACTAGACGCCAGAATGCGTTTTTCAACGGTAAAGCCGAGCGCGGTCAGTGCGTTTTTCGCCATGCCGAAACCGTGTCGTTCATGCAGCTCAATCGGCCCGCCGCTATGCACATGACCGTGGTCGGCCGCTTCGAAATGATCGTGGGTCTGCAGTGAGAATGGATTGCTCTCGTGGTGCCCGTCACTGAAACAAATTCTCCCGACGGCGGGACTTGCCACCCTAATCAGTGCATTAGTGAATTCGGTTTCGGTGGGTTTATTGACGACAACCCGACGCGCCTCAGTCTCAAAAACTGTCGTCCCTGCAAACTGAACGCCAAATTGCTCTGCCACCGACGGCACCAGCGTCGGGTCGTGGGTCTCGAGCGCTATTGACGACGACAACGCCGCATATTGCTCAAGCAGGAATCTGGCGTCCTGCATGGCCCTGCTGCGTGTGTCGTAGAAATAAGTTATCCGAACCGGCGAGGACAGCGCTTGCACGACCCGAGTGGTTTCCCCAGAAACGGTGTAAACACCTGTATCAGTCAGATCCAACCGCGCGGGATGCTTCATCACCCAACTGTTAAGCACGGCGCAAATGGCGATGACCGCAAATACTGGCAGAACGAACTGAATTCCGCGGCGGCGATTTCCTGCTTCGGCAGCCATCAGCTGCGCGACCATTTGAGCCACTGCGTGGCGGCCACGAGCGAAATCGCTGCCACGCTCAGAAAACAGGCGCTGGCGCTTAAGGTTATAACGCCGCGGATCAGATCCAGGTACTGCACTGAAAAGGACAGGTGTTGAATCCACGGCACGAGAAGGGAAGCCGGCACCAGGGCCGTCGTGTAATCTACGAACCACAGAAACAACAGCACGCCCCAGGTCAGCACGGCCGCCACCAACTGACTCCGTGCCAGACTGGACAGGAAAACGCCGATGCCGGAAAACGCTGCTGCCAGTAGCAAGACGCCGGCGTAACCGCCGACGATGGGCCCGAGGTCCGGTTCAGCGTAAAGCATAAGGACCAGGACTGCGCCGCCGCTGCCGGTAAGCATCAGCAGAACGACGAACAACAGCGCGCAAAACTTGGCCGCCACCACAACGCCGTCGCCAACCGGCAGGCTCTGCAACAGTTCATAAGTATCGCTTTGACGTTCTTCTGCGAAACACCGCATCGACATCAGCGGCAACATCAGCATCAGCAGCAAACTCATGTTGTGAAATGCAGTGACCATTTCCACCGCGCTGACGAACAGCGCATTGAAACTGAAAAAGAAACCGCTGGCGGCCCAGAAAACCGCGATTGAAACGTAAGCGACCGGCGTCACGAAATAGAGTTCAAGCTCTTTACGAACGATGACCCACCACGCTCTCACGCGTCGCCACCTCGTTCAGCTGCGGCGATAATGTCTACCAATTGACGCTCTATCCGAGTGCTCGGTTCGGATAACTCGATGAGCTCGCCCGCGGCTGCCAGGAGTCTCGCCGCCGCCCCGCGCTCGGCGATTCCGACCCGGATGGACAGCTCAGCTATACCCCCGCTCGTTTCCAATGACATGACTTCAAGTCGGACCGGCGAAGCACTCAGGGCCGCGCGCAGATTCTCGGCGCCATCAATGCGGATACGGGCGTAAAGGTCAACGCGGTCCGCCGGCCCCTCAAGGTCGATATCGATCACTGACCCGTCGCGCAGGTAGACGACGCGTGAGCACAACGCCTCCATTTCCTGCACGATATGGGTGGAAACAACCACCGCACGGCCTTTGGCCATGTCCAGAATGAACTCGCGTGCCTCTATGATCTGAAACGGATCAAGGCCGCTGGTCGGTTCGTCGAGGAGCAATACCCGGGGATTACCAAGCATGGTTTGCGCGAGACCGACGCGTTGGCGAAAGCCTTTGGACAAACGACCCACGATCTGGCGTCGGACCGGCTCAAGCCGCAACCTGGCTATTACGGTCTCAACAGCGTCCTGTGCCTCGCGTTTGCGCAACCCGCGCAGTTCGGCGACAAACCGCAGCTGCCGTTCCACCCTCAGGGCTTGGTACAGCGGTACCCGTTCGGGCATGTAGCCAATGCCCTGCCTGCTTTCCGGACGATCCGGGGTTACCTTCTGTCCATCGAGCTCGACCACACCGCTGTCGCACCAGGCGACGCCCGCAGCTACTCTGAGCGTGGTGGTTTTACCGCTGCCGTTTGGACCCAGCAGCCCGACAATTTCATCTCGTCCGACCTGCAGACCGAGTGCGTTCAACACCGGTCTTCGGCCGAAGCGTTTGCTCACCCCCGACAACCGCAGCATGCCATTATCCGAGCCGCTTTCCATGCACGCGGCCGCTGTCCACGGCCCGTCTGGCTGGAGCCTGTTGAGCTTTCCTGATTCGATCAACTAGTCGTAGGCGCTGTCGTGTTTGTGGCTCTCGTATTGCGGCATATCGTGCGAGAACCAGAGGTCCCCGTCGTGAGCATCGCGCAGCATTTTCAGCCGGTTGATCGACTGCATCGAGTGAAACGCACTCCAGGTGATACCGGGCACAACGCCGGCTTCGTTTTCGGGCGTATAGACAGCATCGCCGGCAAGGAACAAGGTTCCGGTGTTCTTCAGCTTCACCATCAGAGATTGATGGCCCTGTGTGTGTCCTTTTGTATCAAGGACGACCAGCGTGCCGTCACCGAACAAATCGAAATCGCCATCTAACTCCAGGTAGTTATAGTCGCGTGCGTCGTCGTAATCGGCGAGGACAAATGCCGCAGCCTGGTATTTTTCCGGCCACCAGGCGGTTTTCATTTCCTCTTTTTGCACCACGATAGTGGCCTCGGGAAACATTTCGATGTTACCGGCGTGGTCGAGGTGCATGTGGGAGACGACGACATACTTCACCTGATCGACGCTGTATCCGAAGCGCTCCAATTGCTTGTCGATGACTTCGCTACGCGGCTGGTCGATCGAAAACGCGCCGCAAAGCTTGCCCCAATGGCTTTCGCAATTGCCGTCAGAAACAGCAACGTTGTTGCCGGTGTCGTAGACCACAAGTCCGCGCGGATGATCAATGATGTACATCGAAATCGGAATCGGAATGCGCTTGCCAACATCACGCATGGCGGTCAGAAACCCCTTGTCCAGCGTCATTACGCCACTTTTCACCTGGTACAGTTTAATCGTGTCACCAGCCTGAGCCGAGGCGACAAACATCAGGGTCAGCCCGATGACCATTGCGGACAGGAAATTATAGTTGCGGGTATGTGGCATGCTGGCGTTCCTTAAAACAATGAGCACAAAGAGCGTTTTTGCAAGGTCAAATAATTGTAGCCGCTATCGGCCGTCAGTGTGGACCAGCGCGCACCAGGAAAGACTCGGGACCGCTTCAAACGTCATCGCCGATCAAATGTCCCTTGCTGCGTTTAGCACGGATGTAGCGCAAATTGTGCTCGCACAAACCGACGACCAGCGGTTCGGTGCCCGCCACCCGCTGGCCCTGCGCTTCAATTTGCGTGCGCTTGTCCGGATTGTTGGATAACAAGCGCACGGGTTCGCCGCCGAGCAGATACTTCAGAATCACGCCGGCATCCGAGAAATCACGCGAATCTTCCGGCAGCCCCAAAGCGACGTTGGCCTGGTAAGTGTTGTGACCGGTGTCCTGCAACAAATAGGTCACCGCCTTGGCCCACAGTCCGATCCCACGCCCCTCGTGACCGCTCATGTAAATGACAGCGCCATTACCCGCTGCATACATCTGCTCAAACGCAGCCTCGAGTTGCGGGCCGCAATCACAGCGGCGCGAACCAAATACATCACCGGTCAGACAACATGAATGAATTCGAACCAGAGGCTTGGTGGTCTGCCTGAATCCCGGTAAGGCGAACACCGAGTTGACCGCCATCGAACTCTGCAGCAGCTCACGTAAGGCGGCGCCACCGTCGGCGACATGGTCGGCAGCCGCCAGCACAGCTGACAACTCCGTGCGCCTGACGAACGGATACCACTCCAGTATGACCTCAACTTCGCCGATCATCCTCGGAATGGGTACCGGTCCTAAGACGGAAATGAAAGCACCCGGATCACTTGTCGAGACAGGCTGACTGTGCTGATCCAGGGTCACCAGGGTGCCGGCTTCTTCAAGCTTGTGGCGGATTGATTTGTCGACGTAACTGAACACGTAATAATGGTTACGAATAATGCGGACGATGCAGCATTCGCCCGGGTAATCTATTTATCCCGACGATTCGGTTAAACGTTTGTCTACGGCGCAAGCGCCTCAAGGGCGGCGTAATCCGGTCCGGGTTGTCCGTCGGGCCGAATCGGCTGAATGACTACCTGGTCCGCACCGTTATCGAGATATTGCTGCAATGTTTCCTTGATCTTTGCGGCGTCGCCCCATACGCACATGGCGTCCATCAGGCGATCGCTGCCACCGGCCTTCAAATCGTCTTCATTGAATCCGAGACGGAACCAGTTTTTGTAGTAGTTGGGTAACCCCATGTAGGGCTCCAATGCCATCCGCGCTGCCTTACGGGCCGTGTCTTCGTCTTCACACAGGCATACTTTCTGCTCGCAGATGAGGGCGCCCTGGCTGCCCATCGCTTCGCGCGACATCGCCACCTGGTCAGGCGTGATGTTGTACGGAAAGGCGCCGAGCGTGCGTTCCGCGGACAACTTAGACATATTGGGGCCCAGTGCAGCGAGTGCGATTTGCTTGACTTCAGGAGTGCTGCCAAACGCTTCCCAGGCCTGGTCCATGGCATCGAGATACTGGCGCATGCTGGAGACGGGACGCTTGTATTCGTGGCCTCGCATATCCGACACTATCGGCGCGTGTGAGACACCCAGCCCAAGGACGAAACGCCCGTCATAAAGTGCGTTGAGTGAGTTGTGGCCCATAGCCGATGCCGAAGCGTCACGCGCGTAAATATTGGCGATACCGCTCGCGATCTGTAAGTTTTTGCTGTGGCTAAGCATATAGGCGGCCACCGCAAAGGTTTCATAGTTAAGTGCTTCGGGGTACCACAAGGTGGAGTAACCAAGGCCCTCTACTTTTGCCGTTAACTGCTGAAGCCCAGCACCATCGAGCACATCCGTAAACGTAAAAACACCATATTGTCCGAATTTCATGGCTCGGGGCCCCTTTTCGCCAAACCGGTGAGCATACCTTTATGGATAGCGGAACGACAAATGCGCTCGGTTTTCATTCGGGTGCAACGCTGTACGCGAAATCCGTACCATAGGCGCGGAAGCTTGAATTTGATGTCCGCGAAGGTTGGGAATTCCGGTGCAACCACCATGAGTGCAAAACTCCGACCAGGCCGTTTTCCGACAGTACCCCGGCCGCCGATTTTCACCACAAATACCTGGAAAAAAAGCATGATCCCAAGAACCGTCTATAGCGAAGAACACGAAATGTTTCGCGCCAGCGTGCGGCGCTTCGTTGAAAATGAAATCGTGCCTTATCACGAAGCCTGGGAGCGTGACGGCATCGTGAGCCGGGACGTATGGCGTGCCGCGGGCGAAAACGGTTTGCTGTGTTGCGACGTCCCGGAACAATATGGTGGGCCGGGCGGCGATTTTTTGCACATCGGCATCGTCATTGAAGAACTGGCCCGCGTTGAGGCCAGCGGACCAGCCTTCCACCTGCATTCGGGCATTGTCGCGCCATACATTCTTAACTACGCGTCTGAAGCACAAAAAAAGGAACTGTTGCCAGGCATGTGCTCGGGCGAATTGATCGGCGCCATCGCGATGTCAGAGCCGGGTGCGGGTAGTGACCTAGCAAGCATTCGTACACAGGCCGTCCGTGACGGCGACGACTACGTCATCGACGGCCAGAAAACTTTCATCTCGAATGGCCAGATTTCGGACCTGATCGTGACCGCATGCAAAACCGATCCGGAAGCCGGCGCAAAAGGTATCAGTCTGATCGTTGTACGCGACGGTGACGACGGTTTCAGTCGGGGCAGGAACCTGGAGAAAGTGGGTTGGAAAGCGCAGGACACATCAGAGTTGTTCTATGCCGACGTGCGGGTGCCAACCGAACGCCTGCTGGGCGAGGAACATCACGGCTTCACCTACCTCATGCACGAACTGGCCCAGGAGCGTCTGATTGTTGCCATTCGCGCCGCAGCCACGATCGAGGCCGCCTTGGAAGAAACCGTCACCTACACCAAAGACCGCGAGGCCTTCGGCAAACCGATTTTCGGTTTTCAGAATACGCGCTTCAAACTGGCTGAAGTGAAAACACAGACCGCAGTGGTGCGAAGTTTCATTGATCGATTGATGGAGCTGCATGTCGCCGGCGAGCTGAGCGCCGACGATGCCGCCATGGCAAAACTATTCAGTACGGAAACCATGTGTCGTGTACTCGACGAATGCCTGCAGCTGTTCGGTGGCTATGGCTATATGTGGGAATTTCCCATTGCACGCGCCTGGGCAGGACAACGGGTGGCGCGCATCGCTGGTGGCAGTAGCGAGGTTATGAAAGAGATCATCGCCCGCACACTATAGGACCTGTTGCACGCCGTCGTGCCGGCGTGCTCGCTCGTCTTTTCATCGCTAGCTTATCTACATTTTAATTAACGCTGGAAAACGCAGAGGAGCGGAACATGGCGCAAGGACATGCACTCGTAACCGGTGCGCTCGGCGGTCTCGGTACGGCAATCACGGCTTCTTTGCTCGGACAAGGCATCGACGTCGTCGCCTGCGACAGACGCAGGGACGATGCCGAAGAATGGCTTGACGGCTTTACTGCCGGCCAGCGTTCGCGTGTCCGTTTTCATGGATTCGACAATCGAAACCTGGGTGCTTGCGAATCCCTGCGGGACGAACTTGACGCGGCAAACATACAAATCGCTTACCTCGTCAATAATGCCGGCATCGCGACCGTGGGGACGCCGTGGGACATGGCACCTGAGTCGTTCGACCGCGTAATTCAGGTCAACCTTTACGGCACTTTTCACCTGACCCGTACATTCTGCGGCGCGATGAAGGAGCGTGGTTTCGGACGCATTGTCAATTTCGCGTCGGCAGCGGCCTACGTGCCGGACGAAGGTATGGCACCGTACTCAGCTGCCAAAGCCAGCCTGGTGGGCTATACGCATTCCATCGCGAAGGACCTTGCCGCCCACGGCGTTACGGCCAATGTGATTGCGCCCGGACTGATCTGGCACGATCGGCTGCGACCGACATACACCGACGACGAACGCGAGATCTGGCGCCAGCGCATTCCGATGCGGCGTGAAGGCGAACCACACGAAATAGCCGAAACCGTCCGCTTCTTACTGTCAGACAGCGCGGCCTATATCACTGGTCAAACGATTCACGTGAATGGCGGTGTCTACATGACCTGATACCGGAATCAGGATCGACCCGTCTTATCGGGTGATGCTGCCCCAACAGCAGCCCGGCGCCCCGCCACCTCGGTAGGTTTGGGTGTCTCAGGCGCGGATCGCGGAACTAGGCTTCGCCCAGAAACGTCTGCAGGCGCTCGTGGGCATGCAGAAAATCTTCCTGGAAATCCTGTACCACGGCGCGCGCCGGTCGGGCTTCATTCATGAGTCCGACACCCTGACCGACCCAGTAGGTCGCCAGTGCCTGGGCGCCGCCGTGGCCTTGCTGCGACAGCTTGTCGACTTTCGACAGTGCCGGCTCGCTGACCATCGACTGCAAGGGCATGGGCAATGGTTCCGGCGCGTCCGGCCGTTCCCAGGCCTCGGTCCAGCCAGAGCTCAGCTGTCGCGACGGCTTGCCAGTGCGACTGCGCGATCGCACAGTATCGCGTGCGCTGGCAGCCAGCATTTTTTCCTTAACCACCGGATTGGTTTCGGCCTCCGGGGTTGTCAGCCAGACCGACGCGGTCCACACACCTGAGGCACCCATGGCCATGCAAGCCGCCATCTGCTGTCCGGTCACAATGCCGCCTGCACCGAGTACAGGGATGTCACCGTGGGGCTTCACTGCCGCAACCACGTCAGGCACCAGCACCATCGTCGAAATCTCGCCGCAGTGACCACCTGCTTCAGCGCCGGCAGCGATCAGAATATCAACTCCCGCTGCGGCCTGACGCACTGCATGTTCCCGGGCACCGACGAGGGCAGCAACGGCAACGTCGTGAGCTTTGCCTCGGTGGAGCATGCTTTCCGGCGGTACGCCGAGGGCATTCGCGATCAGACGAATGGGATGACTGAAGGCGACGTCCATGGCCTCTTCCGCGCCACTCGGATGCAGGTTCTTGGTCAGCTGAATCGTACCGCGGCGCGCATCCTCAATGCCATCGGCATCGATACCGGCTTTGGACAGCAGGGTATTCGCGAAATCCTTGTGACTTGCGGGCACACCCTGCAGCAGGCGTTCTCCGTCAAAAGCGTCACCTTTCCCGAGCACTTTGTCCGGTATCAGTAAATCGACACCATAGGGATTGCCGTCGATATGTTCATCGATCCACGACAGCTCGATTTCAAGCTGCTTCGCCGACATGCTTGCCGCACCGAAAACGCCGAAGCCACCGGCGCGCGACACCTCTACCACGACATCACGACAATGACTGAACGCGAACAACGGGAAATCGATACCCAGACGGTCACAGAGCGCCGAATTCATTGTCTAGCGACCTTTGTAAACCGGCTGACGTTTTTCCATGAATGCGCGCGGCCCTTCTTCGGCGTCCTCGGTTTTGAATACCGGTGCCGAGATTTCGGTTTCCAGTTTCAGTGCTTCCAACTCCTCCATGCCAAGACAAGCGCGAGCGGATTTACGAATCGCCTGCACCGCAATCGGGCCATTGCCGGCAATCTTGTCGGCGAGTTCACGGGCTTTGGCCATCGGATCGTCGGTAACATAATTCAGAAATCCGTAACCAAGAGCTTCATCGGCAGTGATCAAATCGCCGGTCAGAAGCAGTTCCATCGCCTTGGCATGAGGTAGCTGGTGCGGCAGTCTTACGGTCGAGCCGCCGGCCGGAAATATCGCCCACTTCACTTCCTGCACACCCAGCTTGGCGGCCGGCACCGAAACGCGTAGATCGGTGCCCTGGACCATTTCCATTCCGCCGGCTATCGCGTGACCATTAAGCGCGGCGATGACAGGTTTAACCGCATCGAAGCTCCGCAAAAACGCGTACTCGAAGATGTCCGGCTGCGCGAGTACCTGTTCGTCGTACTCGTTTTCGGGGTCCCGGTTGCCAGAGACCAGGGGTATGAGCTGCCCGAGATCGGCACCCGCACAAAACACCATGCCCCTGCCAGTCAGGATTGCGACGCGCACATTGTCGTCGTCGCGCACTGCCTGCCAAGCGTCACGCAAGCGCACGGCAACCTCCGGGCTGACTGCATTGCGCGCCTCCGGTCGATTCAGGGTAACGGTGGCTATGTGTCCATCTACTGCATAATCAACGACCGCCATGATGTGTCCTCGCGAATAGTTGTGATCATAGAAATTCAGTCCGCCAACAGCGTGGCGGGTCGTGATTAAGGTATCGCTAAGTGCCGCATAAGTCGCGCATCCCGGCATCCGGCTCCATTCGAGTACAATCGCGCGCTGCCTAAAACCCAACCGCACCATGGAACATCCTCAACTGCCAGACTGGAATGCGTCGCATTTGACGGTCGCTGCCGATACGCCGGTGTGGTTCGACGAAGCGCTTGCCTATCCAATGCGTTCGGCGTTCGTGACGGTCAACGACTGCCCGATTCACTACCTCGTCTGGGATGAGAACGCATCGGTCGCAAAGCCAGGGCTCCTGTTGGTCCACGGCGGTGGTGCGCACGCCAACTGGTGGCGCTTTATCGCACCATCGCTGGCAGGCGAATTTCGAGTTGCAGCAATTGACCTGTCAGGCATGGGGGACAGCGGCCGCCGCAGCGAGTACTCGGCGGCCGAACGCGCGCTGGAAATGAAGATGGTCATCGCTGCGGCCGAACTTGGTCCCGAGCCCTTTGTCGTCGGGCACTCCTTCGGCGGTTACATGACGATGCGTTTTGGTGTCGATTGTGGTGACGCGGCCGGCGGACTGGTCATCGTGGATTCGCCCATCAGGCATCCCGACGACCCCATGAGTTCGACGCCCCGGCGCGCGCTGACTCAGGCACGCGATTATCCGAGTTTCGAAATCGCAATCGAACGCTTCCGCCTGATGCCGCCGCAACCGTGCGAGCACGATTTCCTGGTGGAATTTATTGCCCGGCATTCATTGGTTAAATCGCAAACCGGATGGACCTGGAAATTTGATGTCAACGCGCTCGGCAAGAGCCGCTGGGAAGAGCCATTCTCGGAACATTTTATGAACCTTAGGTGTCGCTTTGGCTTGATATACGGCGAAGACAGTGCCCTCGTCACACCACCCACGGCGGAATACATGGCGAGCCTGATGCCGGCACAAGCGCCGGTCGTCAAACTTCAACAGGCTCAGCACCACGTCATGCTCGATCAACCGCAGGCCTTTGTGCAGGCACTTAAAGATATACTCGCCGACTGGATACAGGCCCCCGGCTAGTCACGTCCTTCAGAACATTCCTCGGGTCCCCCGAGACAGACGGGTCTTCGTGTCTGCTTGGGCTGCGCCTGTTTTTCAGCCTCAACCTGCCCGCCGACCGGCCGACAACGCTAAACTACGTAATCCGGATGACCCGAAACTGACGGGCACCGCCACAAGCTCTGGCACGACCACGACAGGATTCCAATGGACGTTCACGCTCACCACGGCATCGATGATCTGCTACTGGGTCTCGAACGCGACCAGGTCACGGCGGCGATCGGTCATGCGGATAAAACGGGCGTCGATTTCCACGAAGATGGTGAGCGCTCGGAGATCTGGACTTACCGGATGCTGCGCCTCGAGCTTTCATTTGACTCGGAGCACGACTACCGACTGTCGCACATTACGTCTTATCACCCCGACACGATCGTGCGCGGATTCAACCCCATGGGCCTTGAAGAAAAATTCCTGCTGCAGAAATTTCCGCACCTGGAACTCGATATCGAGATCACCGAAGACGAAAAGTACTTCAGCGACCAGGTGCTGGACATTACCTACGGCATCGCCCGCGGCAGGGTCGTGAGCGTTACTATCTTCCCGGAAACCAATCCGCTGACTGAGGCGATCGCCTGGCCATTGGCCGCCGCAGATGAGCAAACTTAAAGAAATGTTACGCAGGGCATGACCTGGCATGCTACCCCTGATATGCATGGACCCGTACAGACGTCCGGTCAGGCGGTGGCGGAGAAAACAGAATGAAAGTGAACGGACAATGTTATTGCGGCAACATCCAATACGAAGCAGAGGTTGACCCGGAGCGCGTCGTCATCTGTCACTGCACCGATTGCCAGCAACTTTCCGGCAGTGCCTTTCGTACGGTGGCCTTCACCCGGGAAGATGCTTTCGAATCCAAGGGCGGTGCGATCAAGGAATTCATCAAAACGGCAGCCAGCGGCAATCGACGGGCACAAGGATTTTGCGGCGAATGCGGCTCGGCCATTTACGCCACCTCGGTGGGCGAAGGCCCAAAAACATATGGGCTGCGTGTTGGCACCCTCGCCCAACGCAGGCAACTTAAACCGAGACGGCAGGTGTGGCAGTCGTCGGCACTGGACTGGGTCGGGACTATAGAAGATCTGCCCGCCGTGGATAAACAACCGGCCTGAGAGATACCTCGTTAGCCCCACCCGTTTTTGCACCCCGAGTCAGGGCGCCACCTTCCATGAGATGGCTACTTAGAATCGGCGCAGGCATTGTCCCGTTCCTGCTGACCCTGATAGTCGCGGTCATGCTTGCCTCTGAAAGCGGCGAAGTCGTGGTCCTAACAACGGCCGACGGCGCGACCACCCGCCTGTGGGTAGTTGACCACGATGGCAGCGCGTGGCTGCGTTCGGGCGCCCCGGGTCGGCCTGGTTTCAACGGATCAACAGCAATGCTGCCGTGGAAGTCGAGCGCAACGGCGAACAGTTCGCTGCCAACGCTGCACCTGAGGTCACATACAGGGACCTCATCAACGGGCTGATGCGGCAGAAATACGGTGCCGCAGATTGGTTCATCGATACCTTGCTTGGCCGCGGCGACGCTAAGCCGATTCGACTGGGGCGATAGACGCCGGGCGCAGCGCTGCGCCTATCGAAGGCGAGCCGCGAACTTCTCCCTCAGATGCGCAGGCCCGCGATGACTGCTAGCGAGGCGGGCGCTCAAGTTCGTTAATCGCCCCCAACCCATAGGTCGTCGCAAACGGTCTGTGATCGGGTATCCCGTAACGCCGCATGACCGCCTCGAGCGAACCGTCCTGTTCAAGCGCTTCAAGTGCTGACATGATGCTGGCGGACAAAGCCGTAGCATCGCTTCGGAACGCGGGGTGCAGATTCCAGCGGACCGCGGCGGGCGGTTCGTAATCAGGCACCAGTTGGCATTGCGCCGCGCTGCCATCGCTTTTCAAACGTGATCCGATTGCGGGCCCCCACAACAGTCCGGCATCGGCCTCGCCGTCGGCAACAGCTCGATAGGCATCGTCAATTGAAAAGAAATTCAGCGGTTTCGCCTTGACCATAACCAGCGCGAAGTGGGCGATTGTTTGCGATTGAATCGCGACACTGCGGCCACGCAAACCTCTGAATGTCGATTGCACTTCCGCACCGCAGCTCATCAATTGGAAAGCAGCGCCGTAGTACGCCGGCCCCAATGCGAGCCCTCCATGCCTCGACAGGGTGTCAGTGGCCGGCCCGGGGACGCTCAGCAACAGGTCACAACCACCATGCTCGAGGCGGTGCAAGGGGAAATCGCTTTCATCGATCTCAACAATGTTTGCATCGTTTCTGATCCACACAGCCTCGAAAGTGCGCCCAATTCGCGCGGCAACGAGCTGCCCGACGTCATGATCGAAACCAGCATTGTTTTGCTGGTCTGAATATGGCGGACTGCTGGCAAGCAGACAAACCTTGAGTGCCTCGGCGTGTGCGCTGATGGTCCCAAAGGCCAGGACAGCGAAAATTAAGAAACGCTGCATCATGCGAACGCCGTGGCGCGCATTCACTCCGCGAGTTTAAACACGACCATGGCGCCGCCAAGCGTCGCCAGCGGCGGCGCTCCGACAATTGCCGCGGCAATACCGCCACCGCCACTCAAAACCGCGACGTACTGCTCGCCATCCATCTCCCAGGTAATCGGCTGGCTGCGTATGGCCGAGCCCGTCGGGAAGCGCCACAAAACTTTGCCGTCTCGTTCATCCAGCGCCAGCGCGTGGCCTTGCTGATTGCCACTGAAGACCACGCCACCGCCGGTGGCCAGCGCCCCGGCCAGCATGGGGTAATCGTCGCGATACTTCCACTTGATTTCACCGGTCGCAGGGTCGCTGGCGACAAGCCGACCATAAGCGGTTCCGGTCTCACCCTCGGTAACGCCGGGCCCACCACCCCAGAACGGTGTGCCATGCACAAAGACCTGGCTTTCCTTCACCATTTTCGCGCAAGACTCGATGCTCGGTACAAACATCAGCTTCGACTGCGGACTGTACGCGTACGAATAAGAGCCATTATTGCCGCCAACGTTGCCAGGGCAAATGAACTTGTCGTTGCCACCGGCCAGTGGCAGATAGTCGGCATCGACCACGGGGCGGCCGTTTTGATCTAGTCCTTTGGCCCAGTTCAGGCGATCGGTGTACTGGTAGCCTTTGAGGAAAGCACCGTTCACGGCGTCCAGCACATAGACGAAACCGTTACGGTTGGGCTGTATCACCGCGCGAACCTTCTTGCCGTCAATCGTCAGGTCGCCGACGATAACACCATTGGTGGCGTCGAAATCCCAGACGTCGTGCGGGGTGTACTGGAAGTACCATTTCATGTTCCCGGTTGCCGGCTCCAGTGCAAGCAAAGAATTGCTGTAGAGGTTATCGCCCTTGCGCGTGTCACCGTTCCAGTCGGGCGAGGGATTGCCGGTTGGCCAGTAGATCAGATTGGTCTGTGGATCGTAGGTGCCGGTCCCCCAGGTCGGCCCGCCGCCAGTCTTCCACGAGTCACCGGCCCAGGTCTCAACGCCCGGCTCGCCGGCAGCCGGAACGGTAAAGGTGCGCCATGCGAGTGTACCGTCAGCAGCGTTGTAGGCGTCAATGAAACCGCGCGCGCCATACTCACCGCCGCCCACACCTGTGATCACAAGATCACCAACGATCAACGGCGCACTGGTCGCGCTGTAACCATCGGCATGATTTGCAATATCCGCTTTCCAAATTACTTTCCCGTTCGAACGATCAAAGGCAAGCAGCTTGGCATCCAGTGTCGCCATGAAAAGGCGGTCGCCATGAATGGCGACTCCGCGGTTGATCGGGCCGCAGCAGATCCTGAGATCTCCCGGCATCTGATGTTCGTAGTGCCACAAGGCGTCGCCAGTCAGCGCATCGATGGCCCACAGGTTGTTGTGCGGCGCGGTCAAGTAGGCAATTCCGTCACTGATGACCGGTGAGCCGGACAGTTGCCCGTGCACGCCTGTCTGAAACATCCACACCGGCACCAGTTTGCCGATGTTCTCAGGCGTTATTTGCTTAAGCGGGCTGTAACGAAAGTTGTTATAACTGCCGCCGTACATCAGCCAGCTACCGGTATCTGACGTGCCCGCAAGCAGACGCTCGGTCGTCACCGGCGTCAGAGCCGCCTCGGATTCTGCAGCCTGCGCCACGCCCAAAACGGATATGGCGAGCGAGGTCGCTATGCTTGTAATCAATTTTTTCATCGGAACTCCCCTCGTTCGATAGCAACTAGATCGGACAATCCGGATCAAACTTCGGCGCGCGCTTCTCGCGATGGGACGCGACGCCTTCAACCGCTTCATCAGTGGTAAAACCGAGCATTTCGAGCGCGGTAGACGTATCGAAATTCGGTCCGGCCATACGATACCAGTTATTGAGGGCGTACTTCGTCCAACGCGTTGCTGCCGGCGCGCTGTCTCGCAAACGCTCGGCGACCGCAAGCGCCCGGTCCTGCAACTCATCATCTTCGACGCACAACGACACCATGCCGATTCGCTCCGCCTCCGCACCATCCATCGGTTCGCACAAAAGCAGGTGGTATTTCGCCTTGGCCATGCCGCACAACAACGGCCAGTTGATGACCGCCGAGTCGCCGGCAGCAACACCCAGGCGCGTGTGACCATCGACAATGCGCGCGGATTTGGCTGCGATCGAAATGTCGGCCAGCAATCCAGCGACGAGCCCGGCACCGACGGCGACGCCATTAATTGCGGAGACGATCGGCGTTGCGCAGTTGATGATGTTGTAGACGAGGTCGCGCGCTTCCTTCCAGGTGTTCATGAGGGTCTTGCGATTGCCGATCATCTCTTCAATCATGCCGAAATCACCACCGGCGGAGAACGCCCGGCCTTTGCCGGTCAAAATGACGGCGCTGACGTTGTCATCATCATCGATGTCACGCCATATGTAGGTCAGTTCGCGGTGCCCATCTTTATCAAGTGAGTTCAGCGTGTCTGGTTTGTTGAAACTGATGCGGAGAATGCGATCAGCCGGGCTGTCGATATCGAGTTCGGTGTATTTAGCGTAACGTTCAAGCATAGTGGTTCTCGGACTGTCTCATGAGCATGTGTAAATTCGCTTGATCATGATGCCACCGGTATCAGCGCCACGAAAGATCGGGGCCAGGGTTTCAATCTGCGTATGTTCAGGACATACTCCGAATCTGGCTCGAAGATTTGAAAAGGAGGTGATCCAATGTCTAGTGAGATTATTGTTATATCGAATGGACCTGTGGATCGCACGCTGGTGAGCGGAGGCATTCGCTGAGCAGCGAGCACACGATTCCGAGGTCGCTGATATTCGATCTCACGGAGGGCCGCGGAAGCGGCCCTTTTTGATCGCGTTGCCAGTCATAACTGCGCCGGCGAAAATAGCGCAATAGCATTACGGAGGAAAACCATGGCCGACCTGCTTGTCGACAAACACGAATCAATCGCGACACTGACATTCAATCGCCCTGAGGCGCGCAACGCTCTCAGCCTGGAAATGCGCGCAATGCTGCGCGACGCCCTGCACGAGGCGGAACTCGATGACGGCGTTCGCTGCGTCGTGCTGCGAGGTGCCGGCGACCACTTCATGGCCGGCGGTGACATCAAATCAATGTCGGCCATGATCGAGGAGCCGCCGGCGGTCATCCGCAATAACTTCGTCAATCGTATTCACGACCTGCACCCGATCATGTTCGCCATGCGGCGCATGCCCAAACCCATCGTCGCCAGCGTCGAGGGCGCGGCAGCAGGCGCCGGGGTCAGCGTCGCGCTGGCCTGCGACCTGGTCATCGCCGATGAAAACGCGTTTTTCACGCTGGCCTACTGCCATATCGGTACCAGCCCTGACGGCTCCGCGTCATTTCACCTGCCGCGCGCAGTCGGCATCAAGAAAGCAATGGAAATCGCTTTGCTGGGTGATCGCTTTGATGCCAAAACAGCCAATGACATCGGCATGATCAATTTTGTCGCGCCCGCTGGCACGCTCGAAGAAGAAACCGCGAAGCTCAGCAGGCGTTTGGCCAATGGGCCGACGCACGTTTACGGCAATACCAAGCGCCTGTTCTATCGTTCGCTGGAAAACGAATTCGAAGCGCAGTTGCAGATGGAGGCTGAAATGTTCGCCGACTGCGCGTCGCGAGAGGATTTTCGCGAAGGCGTACGCGCCTTTGTTGAGAAGCGCAAAGCCGAATTCAAGGGAAACACAGACGATTCGACCAGTCGGTAGGGTTTGAGTTCTACTGGCCGAGGCGTTCAGTCCGGATCTCCCGCCGTCTGGCGTTCACTGACTAGAACTCGCCGAAGGCCAAATCGCTAGAGGT
>CAXGUU010000030.1:0-18275 GCA_964012875.1 uncultured bacterium | reverse complement strand
ACGAAAAAGGTGGCGAGGACAACGTCTCTGTTGTCTTGGTACGACCGCAATCCACGGGTGCGGGCTTTATGGCTAGATTCAATAGCTCTGGAAAAAAGGCAGCTGAGTAGGACAGAACGATGGCCAAAATGGTTCTGAGAATCAATGGGGCGGTTCAGGGCGAGTTTCCTCTCGACAAGGAACGTATCTCGATCGGTCGCAAACCCGACAATGACGTTCAGATCGATTATCTGGCAGTCAGCGGCAAGCTAGTCAAAACGACCCCATCGCAGGTAAAGAGCTCGAACTGACCAAGGCGCTGATCACGCTTGGCAAGCCCAGCACACAGGTAGCAGTAATCTCCAGGCGCCCGCAAGGCTATTTCCTGACACACATCGAAGGCGATAGCACCAACGACAACTTTCCTGTCATTAATAACGCTCCCATTGGCGCCCAGGCTTACGCCATTCAGAACGGCGACATTATTGAATTAGCCGGCATCAAGATGGAGTTCAACCCCATCGGTTGATTGTCACCCCGGCAACTGTCCGAGCCTGACCAACACACCCCGCCAACTCGCGTTATACGGCCAGGAGCTGCGCTACTTGGTCTCATGTTCGAACACCCCGTCCCACTTCTCAGGTGGGGGCTCCTGGCGGAAATGGACGATGCGCTCGGCGTACATTTGATACAGCAGTGGCGAACGCGATGTACGTTGCAGATTGATGAAATTCAGTTCCGCCATATCCCATTGCTGTGCCCGATAAAGCCTCATCGTCTCACTGTATAGCTTAAGTTCTCTCTTCCAGTCCCGGTCGAGAGCCTCTTTCTTGCCTAGAGGCTCATAAATCGCGACGGGTTTGGCCTTACCCTTGACGCGCACGCGGTCGAGCTCCCGGTAAGCATATTCCGGCACCGCCTTCACCGTGGTTTCGCTACAGATGATGCTGACACCGTAATTTTTCGTCAGCCCTTCGAGTCTCGAACCGAGGTTCACTGCGTCACCAAGGACCGTATAAGCCATGCGGAACTCCGACCCCATGTTGCCGACATTCATCTCGCCGGTGTTGAGGCCAACCCCAATCCTGACATCCGGCCATCCACGGGCATTGAAATCCTTATTGATTTCAGTGAGCGCCGCAATCATTTCCATTCCGGCTGCAAGCGCGTGGCGAGCATGATCAGAATCGCTGATCGGCGCACCCCAGAACGCCATGATGGCATCCCCCATATACTTGTCGATGGTGCCCCGCGAATTGTGAATGATTTCCGTCATTGGCGTCAGAAACCGGTTCATCAGATCCGATAAATCTTGCGGTGCCAGTCCTTCTGACAGCGTGGTAAATCCCCGCACGTCTGAAAACAGCACGGTCAACTCAAGATTTTCTGCCGCCAGCGAATACTGTGAAGGCGCCTTCGCCATCTCGTCGACGAGTTCGGACGGAATATACTGTCCGAAAAGCCCGGTAATCTGACGCTTCGCCCTTGTTTCGAAGAAATAACCATAAGACATGTGCAGCAAGTACATCATTAGCACCATGAAGATGCCCGACGCCAGCGGCAGCACCACGGCGCCAGACGTCCATACAAGATGATTGAACGCGATGTACACGATGATGCCGACGAAGGTGTAAAGGGTCGTGTACAAGGGACTTAAGAGAGTGCCCGCGAAGATCATGCCGATCCCGATGATGGTCAGCATGATGACTTCGGCCCCAATGGTGTATTCGGGCGCCTGCAACACCTGCCCGTTCAGAATGCCCGCAATCAAATTGGCGTTGACCTCGACCCCGGGATAGGCCTCGTCCATCGGTACGGCCCTGAGGTCGAGCAGACCCGGAGCACTCGTACCGACAAGGACAATCTTATCTTTCAATAGCGCCGGGTCGGCGACTCCATGCAGAACCTGAGTGGCCGGAACATAGTGAAAGCTGCCCTTCCCGCCCCTGAAAGGGACCAGACTCTTAACTTCGCGGTCCACCGGGATTCTGGTCCCTGCAACGCGCAGCCATTCGAGCCCCGGATACCCACCCGTGTCGAACAGCGGGCGCTCGAAACCCGGGAGGACCTCCTCTTCACCGAGTACACGGCGGACGATTTCAAGTGCCAGCGATCCGTAGTAGTCGTCACCATAGCGAATCAGCATCGGTACACGGCGCACCACCCCATCGCGATCAGGCTGTTGCGAGAAATGCCCGGCGCCAAGCGCTCTGGAGCTCAGAGCATCGAGGTTGGCGCCGTAACCACTGGCAGTGAGGAACTGAACTTTCTTGCCCTGGAAAACTGACTTCTCGAACAGCGGCTCCGGCAGGGTACCGGTTTTTTGCGTCGCGTTTGCATTGCTCCCGAGCGAAAAGTAGTAGCCCAGTACGATGTCATACTTTTGTATCGTCTCGGCAAATATGCCGTCGTAGTCGAGGGTCGGCCGGATAACCTGAAGTTGCGATTGAAAATGGTCGTTGTCCTTCAGCTGCGAAACAGCCAATGCTTCGAGAACGCCGAGCCCGGAGGAGTCATCCGGTTCGGCGAATACGATGTCAAAGCCGACAATTGAAACTTCGTATCGTTCGAAAAGTTGCTCGATGAGTTGAGCCAGCTTGTTACGCGGCCACGGCCAGCGGCCCTCGGCGGTCAGGCTGACTTCATCGATATCTACGATTACGACGCTATCGTCGACCGTATCTGGCATCGTAAGCATCAGGTGCTGGTCGTATGCGATATTTTCCAGTTGATCGATAAAGGGAATACGCAGCACGAAGCTAGCGTGTCCCATGAACACCATCAGGACAATGAGGCTTAAGAGCACACGAATCCAGTTGCTCTGGAGATTCGCGAAAATTTCTTTCACCATGGTCCCCCCATTGCGCCACACCTGACAGGATCGAATTGTGGCACGATCTAAATGTGACCGCTTCTAGGTGATGGCGTGATCGTTCTGGAGCGTACGACCCGATCGCCCCCGGTAAACTACTGAAAGATACCGCTCAGATCGTCACTTAGCTGACTGTAAATTGAGGCTAGGGCCACACTGAGACCTTTTGCTGTGGCGGCTGGTGTACCGTCGATATCAACATCTGCACGGTAGCGTTCAGTAGACAGGGGTGGTTCGCTGCGTTTAGCGTAGACCTTAAACTCAATCTCGGCGGTCGCTCGCCCACTGGTCCCATCCTGGGCTTGTTCGAAACGAATCAATCTGCCCTGGACGATGTGAGTAGCGGACCTCGCCGGTTCAGTCACTGTTTCAACACCTAGTGCGACGGTCAGGTATTGCGCCAGTGCGCTTTGTAACATTTGTCGCGGCGATTCAATCCAAAAATGGTAGTTGAATTGTTCCAGAGTTGTACCGTCTTTGTGCGCAAATACCAGTGCACGTTCGCCATGCAACCCACTTGCTTGAAACGTCGGTAAAAACACGATCTGAGGATGCGAGGCTGCGCCTTCAGCAGGGTCCGGGAAAGCGATATCTAGCCGATAAAAGGAGTCAGTTGGCGGTGCTTTGAGTGACCCGCAACCGGTCAGTAGAAGCGCCATTGCGGCGAACAGAGCCCGGCGCCTCACCGTTGGCCGCCAGGCTCGCTAGCCGCCGAGTTGCGAATCAGACGTGACGGGTTGTCTCGAACCGAACGCGCGAATTCATTCATGTGGCGACTGGTGCTCTCCACGTTCAGCATGATATTACCGAGATGCTGATTCACTGTCCTCAGTGCGACCTCCAGCTCAGCGACTGAATCCTGGGCGCTGACGACCGTCTGCCCCAGCGAATCCTGATTCTCCGACACCAGTGTACCGACCGATTCCAACACCCCGTTCATCTGCTGTCTGGTCGCCTCTATCCGCGAAACCAATTGGTCCAGGTTCACAACCGCGTCGTCTACGTGCAACAGGATTGATCCGACCTTGTGCTGATTTTCCGGCGACAACATGGCGTTCATCGAGTCGACGGTGTTATCAAGATTGTTCAGTAGCTCAGTGGTCTCAGGCACGAGTTCGTCTTCTACCTTGGTGTGCAACATCTGCAAGAAAGGTGAAAGATCCTCGCGTCGGAAACGCATAATCTCTTCAGACAATTCACTGACCCGTTCATTTAAGTTTTTCAGAACCGGTAACAATCCTTCCTGCGACAGATTACGCAAATCGCCGGCCGCCTGATTCAGCACTGAAAATATATCGGTCTGTCCCTGACCGTCGATTAAATCCCCCGGCGCCAGAAATTCACCGGCATCACCTTCCCGGATGTGAATACTGACGGCGGAAATCAAGCCCGACGACTGCACCTTTGCGATACTGTCACGCGGAATTTTCCAACCCGAGGCGACCGAAAGTTCGAGGCGATACTGCATGCCCCCGGCGGAACTCTCAGGGGCAATACTCTCGACCTGTCCGACGTGGTACCCCTCGTAAAACACGCCGGAACCAAACTTCAACCCCGATACGTTCTGGTAAACCACGAAATAGCTGTCGCTGGGGCCGGTCCGCCCTGTAACGGCATACACAAAAAGAATGAAAGCAATACCCATGGCAACAACGAAAGCGCCAACTAGGCTGTAGTTGATGTTGTCGCGTTTCATCGTTCAGTTCTCAATTTACACAGTCGCCGCTGAAGTTCCCGTCAAACGCCGCAGGTATTCATCCGCATCGATGTCATCTTCACGTGGCCGCCGGTTCAGCAAATCCTGAATTCGATCGTTATCAGATCCACGAACTTGGTCTACCGTGCCGGTGAGCAGAATTTTGCCATGATCCAGGATCGTGATGCGATCCGCGATCTTAAAAGCACTATCCAATTCGTGCGTCACTACGGCGATCGTCATGTGCATGGTATCCCGCAACTTGATAATGAGATCATCAAGCTCGGCCGCTACCACGGGATCCAGGCCTGCAGAGGGCTCGTCGAAAAACAACAATTTCGGATCCATGACGATGGCCCGGGCGAGTGCCGCGCGCTTGATCATACCGCCAGACAACTGTGACGGTTTCAGATCGCCAAAGCCTCCCAGATTGACGACTTCGAGTTTCATCTGCGCCATGATGTTCATAGTCTGTTCATCGAGGTTTGCGTGCTCGCGCAACGGCAGCATCACGTTTTCTGCAATAGTCATTGAGCTCAGCAGTGCACCGCCCTGAAATGAGACGCCCATATTTGTCCTGAGATCGAGCATTTCCTCCGGGCTGGAGGTTGTGATGTCCTTGCCGAGGAGTTTGATCGACCCGCTGGTTGGCGTGTGCAGCCCAAGCAGATGGCGCAACAAGGTGCTCTTGCCGGATCCGCTACCGCCCATGATCACCATCACATCGCCGTAATCGACCTGAAAATCAACCTGGTCAAGTATCAGACGGGGACCGTAATGGGTCACCAACTGCGAAACTTCGATGGCAGGTTCCGCACTCATCGGTTCAAGAAATAGGTGAACATCATGTCGGCAATGACGATGTACGATATTGAAAGAACAACCGCCCGCGTAGTGTAGCGACCTACTCCTTCCGCCCCACCAGTCACCATAAAGCCGTTGGCGACGCCGACGAGCGAAATGATGAGCGCGAAAACGAGACTCTTGCCAAGACCTTGCAGCACATCATCGACCTTGAGGAAAGAAGTGCTTTGATCCCAATAGGCCGCATAGCTCAGACCGAGCTCCAGATTACAGAATATGGCGCCGCCGAGCAGCGCAGCCAGATCAGAGAACAAGGTCACGAGTGGAAGCATAATCAGCATTGCGAGCAAAACAGGCGAGACGAGGTAGCGCACAGGATTAATGCCCATGACCCGCAGAGCATCGATCTCCTGATTTACGTTCATCGTGCCGATGCGTGCGGCAAGCGCTGATCCTGACCGCCCGGCCACTAGGATGCCGGTGATCAGCGGTCCAAACTCACGAGTGACTGACAGCGCAATCCCGAGAACCACCTGCGTTTCCGCGCCGAATTGTTTCAAGGTATGAATGCCCTGAATGGCCAGCATGACGCCGATTGCAAATGAAAGCACGAAGACGATCGGCAAACCCGCGATGCCGATTTCGACCATCTGCTGTGCCGTGGCCGGTAATCGTACCGGTTGGCGACGGAATCTGCCCAGCAGCAGCCAATACAGGCTTTCGATCGTCAGCCCAAGGAAATAGCCAAACTCTTCGAGCTGCGTAACTACAGCTTTTCCGAGTCGCTCCAGCGAGTTAGCGATAACGCGCCCGGCAGAATCAGCCATCCGCTTCCAGGCGGGCCGACAGGTCCGCATGAATCGGAAAGACCTTATCCAGACGCGCTAATTCCAAAACACTCATGGCGGCTTCGCTCACGCCCACCAAACCGAACTTGAGGTCACTCTTCTTTGCGGTTTGAAAGCCTTCTACGAGGCTCGCCACGCCTGAGCTGTCGATGTAGCTTACGTCGCTCAAATCGACTAGCGTATTGTGACCGTCGCTCAGACAGGCAAGGATTGCCTTGCGGGCCTCAGGTGAAGACGACAGGTCCACATCGCCTTTCAGCAGGACGATATCGTAGCCGCTGTCCGATTTAACCTCGTAGGCCATTACGTCAATCCTTACTCACTTGTTGGGTAAACGTAAATCCAATTGACCGCGTATCCCTGCCGGGATGACGCTAAGTTAAGCGCTTTCTCATTCTCAACACATTTCCGCGCGCATCTTCCCGGTGAGCATAAGCGCAATCATCCATGATCTCCTGGATGAAAAATGTCCCCAATCCACCAGGCTGAATATCGTCGAGGTCGCGTGGTCTTATTTCTTCAAGGTCGACGAGCTCCGCGAAATCCGTCAGCACGACCTCAACCTCGTCACCATTATTATTGATCTCAAGGATGATTTCACCAGAACGATCGCCCTTGTAAGCGTGTTCCATGATGTTCATACACGCTTCGTTCACCGCAATAATGAGGTCCGACTTCAGCTTCTTTGCGCACGACAGTTGTTTAGCTGCCTGTTGCACGTTGTCGCGCACCATCTTGAGGCGCTTCGGATCGGCCGAAAATCTGAGTTCGAGCAGTCGGTTGCTCACGCGTGAGTTCTCAAGCCGCACGCACTAACCGCAGGGAATCCGGGATTCAGTACGGGCTGACTGATCACGTAAAATCAACCAGCATGAACGTGATGTCGTCATGCGTTTTGTATCCGGCCTCCCGCCAGGTATCAACGATCCTTGCCAGCCGATCATTCGGCTCAAGTCTGGCCGACAATTCTATCATCTGTTGCAATCCGACAGCGCCAAGTTCCTTCCCGGCACTGTTGACACTTTCGCTCAATCCATCGGTATAGAGATACATTGTGCCGTCCAGAACGAATTCTACCGATGGATACTCGACGCCGGGCAAGACGCCGAGCGGCGGCGATTCCGCGGCGATCTCTTCATAGCGACCATTCCGGCGCCGTACGATCGGCGGTTGGTGGCCGCCGTTCGACAAATCAACTTGCTTGCGGTCTCGATCGATGTAACCAGCCACGATAGTGACGAACATCCCCATGCTGGCCGTTTCGCAGATTTCCCTGTTGGCCGCCGCCAACAGGCTACCCGCGTCAGCGGTCGTTTTGGCGAGGCATCGGAGGACACTGGTCGTTTTTGCCATCAACAGCGCAGCATTCATGCCTTTGCCCGATACGTCGGCCAAAGAAAAATAAATGCGACCGTCTTCCAGTTCCAGAAAATCGAAGAAATCCCCGGATACTTCGAGCGCCGGAATATTCAATCCACGAACCGGGAAATGACTGTCGATCGGATTGGGTAGCAAGGATTCCTGGATCTGCCGGGCCAGCTCAAGTTCCTTGCGCACCCGCTCTTGTTCGACCAGTTCCAGCGCCATCCGAGCATTGTGAATCGCGAGTGCCGCCGCAGACGCGACGGTCGTTGCGAGCTGCATATCGGTCAAATCGAACAACCCATCGTCAGTCCGCTTATTCAGAAGTTCGAGCGCGCCGAGGCATTCGCCGCGGACCGACAACGGCGCACATAAAATGGAACGGGTTACAAAGCCGGTCCCCTCATCGACACCGGCAGCGAAACTGGGATTCTTCGAAACGTCCAAAACAATTTTCGGTTCGTTGTGTGAAACAGTCTGCCCCACGATCCCCTGCTCAGGATCAAGCCGAAGCCCCTTTATGTCGACAGGACCCACACATTCGCGGCAGACCAGGGCGGATTCGTCTTTTTCGAGCAAAAAGATCGAAGCTGCTTCGGCATTGAGGTAGACCATGAAGCGGTCGATCGCGTGTCTCAAGGTTTCATCAATATGGAGCGAGCTGGCGAAGTCGTGCGTCAGCTTGGCGAGGAACACGGCGGCTTGATCAGGTTCGCCCGGGACGAGTGGTGATGTCGGATCTGAACTCATCTATTTTCGAGAACGATGCTATTCGCTTAGGCTCCGCAAAGCTGTCAGATAGGCAACATCGTCAGGCGCCCCGCCACTCCGGCTAGATGCCCATAAAGTTTCAGCCAGGCACTCCATCATGCGATGTTCAACTTCGTGATTGTCCCCACCGACCGAGCCCATTAACTCTTGGTACGCTTGGCGCACGCCACGAGGGCGGTCAGTCTGGAGCTGCTCGATCAAGGCGATGTGCAACCCCATATGCAGAAAAGGATTCGGTTTGCCGTCGCCACCAGCATTCATTGCCTGGTCAGGATTGTCGAGCAGGCGGTGGTACTCCGGATGAGCACCGATGATTTCCGCTACCAGCGTCTCAAGCGGCTCCATCGCGACGCTGCCCTGCATCTTTTGCCACACGGCGACAAAGAAGCCTCGCGATTCATCCGTGCTAGTGGCGAACACTGTTACCTGTCCGGCCTGCCGGGAGCCCGATCACCCGAATGGCTGTGGATGGTCCCTGTCATTGCTCTTCGGTACTGCTCTTCTTGCGCCATTCACACAGATCGTACACCAGACACTCCCCGCATTTTGGATTTCGTGCGGTACAGATATAGCGTCCATGCAGGATCAGCCAATGATGGGCATCACGCTTGTATTCTGCAGGAACGTGCTTCAGAAGCCCCTTTTCCACCGCCAATGGGGTTTTCCCCGGCGCAATCCGCGTGCGGTTGGACACCCTGAATATATGTGTATCGACCGCAATGGTGGGCTCGCCAAAAGCCGTATTCATAACGACGTTCGCGGTTTTGCGACCAACACCCGGTAGCGACTCAAGGTGCTCCCGCTGCCGGGGAACTTTACCTTCGTGATCGGCGACGAGCGTTTTTGCTGTCTTCAACACATTTTTTGCTTTGGTATTGAATAAACCGATCGACTTTATGTGCTCGCGAATTCCCTTTTCACCTAGCGCGACCATGCGCCGGGCGTCGGGCGCCGCTTTGAACAGGCCCTCGGTTGCCTTGTTTACACTGCTGTCAGTCGCTTGCGCGGACAAGATAACGGCGACGAGGAGTTGAAATTCAGAAGCGTAAGCAAGCTCCGTCGTCGGACGCGGATTGTTCGCGCGCAGCCGAGCAAAAATTTCCGTGCGTTTCGCTGCGTTCATGGGTTGGTTTTCGTTATCGAACTTATGAGCGCCGACGCTTGAGTGCGGCAGCAATATCGCGCTCGAGATTATCGGGGGTCAGGGTCTCAAGGGCGACATAGCCACGCGTGACATCGTCGTCACCGGATTGCGCAAGGCGGGCACTTCGCTGTCGATACCGCTTCAGTGCATAAGCCGCACTGACGGCATCAGCAGTGTCGACATCGCGCATTCCAATGCAATCGGTTGGACACACGGGCATACATAGCTCGCAACCCGTGCACCATTCAGCCACGACGTTGTGCATCAGCCCCGCTGCACCAACGATCGCGCCCACCGGACACGCCTTTATGCACTTTACGCATCCAATGCACTCAGGTTCTTCGACCACCGCGATTCGGTGTTGAACGGGCGGATGAAGTGGAACGAGTGTCTCCGGTTTCACACCAGTCAGTACTGCCAGGGTTGCTCGCGTACTTTCGCCACCAGGCGGACATCGATCAATCGATTCCCCCGACTGCGCTATTGCTGCCGCATACGAACCACAATCAGCATAGCTGCATTGCCGGCACTGGGTCTGCGGCAGGGCTCGATTAAGGGCCTCGACCAACGCCTGTGTCTGCGATGAATCGTTCAGATCCGAATTGCCGTCTTCGCAACTCATACAAACCGATCAGGGGTGGGTCATCCGCCCCGCTTACGTTCCTCTACTTAACCCGCATACCTGGTGCCGCCCCGTCATCCGGGCTGACAACGAAGATTTCGCCGCCACCCGGACCAGCGCCCAGCACCATGCCTTCTGAAATGCCAAATCGCATTTTTCGCGGCGCGAGGTTAGCAACCATCACCACGTGCCTGCCCACCAGTTCTTCCGGTTGGTACGCATGCTTGATACCGGCAAAAACGTTACGCCGCTCACTGCCAATATCAAGTGTGAGTTGCAGCAGCTTGTCCGCGCCCTCAACATGCTTGGCTTCCACTACCTTGGCCACCCTGAGGTCAAGCTTGGCAAACTCGTCAATCGTGACCTGCTCGGCGACCGCCTCGACCACGGGGTCCGAGGCCGCACCCTGGGTCTGGGGTTCTGCTTGGGTTTCTTTGCTTTCACTGATCATTTTCTCAACCTTGTCTCGATCGACCCGCTGCATCAGCGGCGAAAATTTGGATATCCGGTGACCGAGCGGCGTCACTCTACAGTCCTGCCAACTCAGAGGTTCGCAATTGAGGAATGACTCGGCCTGCTTGATGGTTGCCGGCAACACAGGTTTCAGATAGACACACAGAATGCGAAACAGGAACAAGCCCATGGAACAAACACGCTGCACGTCGGCGCTGCGTTCGGCATCTTTCGCGATTTCCCATGGACGTTGTCGGTCAATGTACTGGTTGGCACGGTCGGCCAGCGCCATGATTTCCCGCATCGCGCGAGAGAATTCGCGCTGTTCGTAGCATTCGCTGATACGTGTCTCGGCATCCATGAAATGCTGCAACAGCTCGGGATCATCGACGCGAGGATCCAACTCACCATTGAAGCGCTTATATATAAATCCCGCACAACGGCTGGCAATGTTGACGAACTTACCGACCAGGTCGGAATTGACCCGCTGCTCGAAATCGCCGAAGTTGAGATCGATGTCGTCAATCGCAGACCCTAGTTTCGCCGCGAAATAGTAGCGTAATTGTTCGGGATTCAGGTGTGCCTGAAACGTGCTCGCCATAATGAAGGTGCCGCGCGATTTCGACATCTTGGCACCGTCGACCGTAAGAAACCCGTGAACAAACACGTTGGTCGGCACCCGGAAGCGAGCTCCTGACAACATCGCCGGCCAGAACAGCGTATGAAAGTACATGATGTCCTTGCCAATGAAGTGATATAGCTCCGCTATACTGTCTTCGCCGCAATATTCGTCGAAGTCGACACCCGACTTTGCGCAATAATTCTTGAAGCTCGCCAGATAGCCGATAGGGGCATCCAGCCAGACGTAAAAAAACTTGCCCGGTTCATCGGGGATCTCAAATCCAAAGTATGGCGCGTCCCGGGAAATGTCCCAGTCCTGCAGTCCGGCCTCGAACCACTCGTTGAGCTTATTGACGGTTCCCGTTTGCAGTTCATTAATTGCAAGCCACTCCCTTAGCATCGGTTCGAACTCAGCCAGCCTGAAGAACAAGTGCTCTGTCTTACGCTGTTCGGGCGTCGCTCCTGAAAGGGCGGAAACCGGATTGACCAGCTCATTGGGCGCGTAGGTCGCCCCGCAGACTTCACAGCTGTCGCCATACTGGTCGGCGGCGGCGCAGCGTGGGCATTCCCCGCGAATAAAACGGTCAGGAAGAAACATCTCTTTCACCGGATCGAAAGCCTGACTGATCTCGCGCTTGGAGATATACCCGGCCGCTTTCAGCCGAGAATAGATCAGCTCAGAAATTTCGCGATTCTCCGGCGAATGCGTCGAATGATAGTTGTCGAATTCGACGCCGAAAGCCTGGAAGTCCCGCTGGTGCTCCAAACCAACCCTTTCTATCAACTGCTCGGGTGAAATCCCTTCCTGTTCGGCGCGGAGCATGATGGGCGTACCGTGAGCGTCGTCGGCGCAGACATAGTGGCAGACATGGCCACGCATTTTCTGATAGCGCACCCAGATGTCTGTTTGGATGTACTCCACCAGATGTCCGATGTGAATCGGCCCATTAGCGTATGGCAGCGCACTGGTGACAAGTATTTTTCTTATTGCGTTGCTCATTAATGACGGCAGCCAACAAAAGGAACGACGATTATAAAGAGGGCTCCCGTCGCAGACCACGACCGCGAGCCGCGTTCCAGGGCCCGGCCGTGCTCCCGATTCCAGTCGGTTTTGTCCGACGTCGCCGGGGACCGTAGTGTAAACTGTCGCCCGTTTTTTCGAGTTGCGCCGTTTGAGACCATGACCACTTCCGAATCTGACGTAAAGAAGCTGCTGAGCGAATACCGCGAGCCCTATCTAGGCTGCGATTTGATTGAAGCCGGTGCGCTGCTTGGTATTGAACAAGAAGACGGCGCTACCATCGCAAACTTGGAACTCGGGTTCCCGATCGAGCGCTACGGCCCGGTGCTTGAAGCAGCGCTTAATGACCATTTGGGCGCACTCGGAGCAGTTCGAGTTTCCCTGACGTCGAAGATTCGGGCCAGAGAAACTCAAAAAGGCACTAAGCCGCTGCCGGAAGTGCGTAATATCATCGCCGTTGCCTCGGGCAAAGGCGGCGTCGGCAAGTCGACAACGGCAGCCAATCTGGCCGTCGCGCTACAACAGGAAGGCGGCAAGGTCGGCGTACTCGATGCTGACATCTACGGTCCCAGCCAAACCCGCATGCTCGCCAGCGAGGGTCGGCCGGAAAGCCGCGACGGGAAATCGATGGAGCCTAAAGTCAGCTACCAGTTGCAGACGATGTCGATCGGCAATTTAATTGAAGAAGACACGCCGATGATTTGGCGCGGACCGATGGTCACCGGCGCGCTCGAACAACTTCTAAATGACACCAACTGGCACGACCTCGATTACCTGGTGGTGGACTTGCCACCCGGAACAGGCGATATCCAGCTCACCTTGTGTCAGCGCATTCCGGTCAGCGGCGCCGTTATCGTCACCACGCCTCAGGACATCGCCCTGCTTGATGCGCGCAAGGGCCTTAAGATGTTCGAAAAGGTCAATGTTCCCGTGCTCGGCATTGTCGAAAACATGAGTGTCCATATCTGCTCGAATTGCGGCCACGCTGAGCATATTTTTGGCGCGGGTGGCGGCGACTCAATGGCTAAACAATACGACGTCGATTTGCTGGGCGCATTGCCGCTGGATATGAGTATCCGCGAAGGCGTCGACAGCGGTCGGCCCACCGTCGCGATTCAACCGGATTCTGCAGTTGCGGAGAGCTATCGTGAGATCGCGCGTAAAGTCGCAGCAAAGCTCGCGCTACGCGCGAAAGACTATTCCGCCAAGTTCCCGAACATTGTGGTTCAGAATACCTAGCGGGTTCGCTGGTTTCACCATAAAAATATTCGCTGGAGATTTTTCGTGCCGGTAAAGTCCGATGCCTGGATCAAACGCATGGCAGCCGAACACGGTTTGATCGAACCGTTCGAGGCCACCCAGATCAGGGAGAACAATGGATCCAAGGTCATCTCCTACGGAACCTCAAGCTATGGTTACGACATCCGCTGTTCGCCGGAATTCAAGGTGTTCACGAACATCAATTCGACCATTGTAGATCCCAAGGCTTTCGATTCGGGCAGCTTTGTCGACACCACCAGCGACGTCTGCGTCATTCCGCCAAATTCATTTGCGCTTGCACGCACGGTTGAATACTTCCGAATTCCGCGCGACGTGTTGACCATTTGCCTGGGCAAATCGACCTACGCGCGCTGCGGCATCATCGTGAATGTGACCCCGCTTGAACCAGAATGGGAAGGTCACGTCACCCTGGAGTTTTCCAATACAACACCACTACCGGCAAAAATCTACGCCAACGAAGGTGTCGCCCAGGTGATATTTTTGCAGTCCGATGAAAAGTGCGAAATTTCGTACGCCGATCGCAATGGCAAATACCAGGGGCAGCGCGGCGTCACGCTACCAAAGGCCTAGAAAAGGTCTCAAAATTAGTTGCAGTAGCGTAGGCACTACCGCAGTTTATTTCGAAACAACTGCTAACCACCTTTTTATGCGGCGGCATTAGTTTTGCGCTGGGCGCACGTTTCCCGCTGTTCGGTAGCGTGCAATGGAGTGCCTTGCGCGACTCGTTCAGAATTTTCCAGTGATTCGGGCACGACGCTGTCCGCGCCTGCATGCTGTCCGCGCGATAGCAAATGCTACAATCCCGTGCGCGAGCACCTTGGGAAGAAATTATCGGTAAATGCCGCCCGGACTTTAGCGGCTACAAATCGGGGCTTGCATGGTAGAAATCATGCAAATCAATAATTTATATTGATGTCGCTCGCGCGGGCCAGCGCGCTGTGAGCAGAAAATTGCGGGCCGGCTAAATCTCGCAGCTAAGGCGGATCAACGCGCGGGTGATCAGCTAGCAGCGTCGCCGTCCAGCTTCAGGGAAACGGAATTGATGCAGTAGCGGTCTCCGGTCGGCTGTGGCCCGTCACTGAATACATGCCCCAGGTGGGCCTCGCAGGCCGAACATACGACTTCGGTTCTAATCATTCCATGGCTTTGATCGCTGCGTAACTCGATTCGCTCATCGGCAATCGCCTGCCAGAAACTCGGCCAACCCGAACCTGAATCGAACTTGTGCTCGGAGCTGAATAAATCTGCCCCGCAACACACGCAGCGATAGATGCCGGCATCCTTACAGTCGTTGTACTCCCCCGAAAACGGTGGTTCGGTCGCCTGCTGGCGACAGACCGCGTAAGCTGTTGGTCCCAGTTGCTGACGCCACTGTTCGTCTGACTTTTCGACTTTAGCCACGGCATCGATCTCCATTCAAAATCTATCGTGCGGCCGCTATAAGCGCGACCTTCCTTCGAACAATGTTGGTATTATAAGAACGCCTTAGCCGAACATGACAACTAGGTGCACGAACCAACCTAGAATCAGAAAGCGGTCAGGCGCACCGCTATTCCCGGGAGATCATCTGTCAGAGTCGGACTGCTTGAAGATGATGGGGACCAAGCCGCTCTGTTTTGGGAGTGGCTGCGTCAGGCAGGTCACACCTGCGAACATTACGATAACGGCATGGCGTTTGTTCGCGGTATCAAGCACGACAGTTTCGACGCCCTGATTCTCGATTGGATGGTGCCCGATATGGATGGTTTTGCAGTTCTTCGCTGGGTGCGGGAAAATTTCGATTGACCGATTCCGATCGTATTTGCGACCGCGAAGGATTCCGAGGACGACATCGTGCGCGCCCTCGAAGAAGGCGCAGACGACTGCGTGGTCAAGCCCGCGAAGCAGCGTGAGCTCATCGCCCGGGTTAGCGCCGCCGTCCGCAGGGCTACAGCAGTCGAGGAGGGCCAATCAACGATTGAGCACGATCCCTTCCGTATCGACTTGAATAATCGATCAAATCGAACGCGCCGGCGAGCGAATCGACGTGACGCAAAAAGAATACGAACTCATTGTGTGCCTGTTTCGAAATATCGGAAGGGTCATGTCGCGAGCGCAAATTCTCAAAAGCGTCTGGGGCCGCAACCCGGACATCAATACGCGCACGGTCGATACACACGTCAGCCGTATTCGGTCGGAACTTTCATTGGCAGCAGACACCGGCTGGAAGCTTTTGTCGATTTACCAGCATGGCTATCGCCTCGAGAAAATCTTCGCAGCGTGAAACTCACGGCCGCGCGATGCGGCTAACGGCTACAAACAGGCCGCACCGAAAACGCCGCTGCTATCCCCAAGCTCGGCTGACACCACCCGCGTCACCACGTGGTCCGAGAACACGTAGCGGGGCAGCGCAAGCTCAGTCAACTGTGCCAGAGCCGGCAAATTCGACAAGCCGCCGGCAAGGACCACCAGCTCCGGATCGAGGATGTTGATGACCGTCGCGAGGCATGCGGCTAGCTGTTGCGGGTAGCAATCTAGGGTTGCGGCCGCTTTCTCATTTCCATTCGCAGCGGAGAGCACAAGACCTTCTACACTGTCGATACCCTCGCCACCGCGTAGTTGATACGAGCTCATTAACCCACGACCACACAAGAAAGTTTCAACACAGTTTTCCCGTCCGCAATAGCAAGGCCTCGACTGGGTGGGCGCAACGGGCCACGGGACAGGGTTGTGCCCCCATTCGCCAGCGACCGCGTTTCGCCCGGTGACTAGCTCGCCGTTGATACAGACGCCGCCGCCGGTGCCGGTGCCGATGATTACGCCAAACGCCGACCCTGCACCCGCTGCCGCACCACACTTCACCTCAGACAGCACGAGGCAGTTGGCGTCATTTTCAACACGCAGGTCGCAATTGAGACGAATTTCAAGATCGCTCTTGAATGGCTGGCCGTTTAAACACTCGGTGTTAGCGTTCCTGACCAAACCAGTGTCAGGAGAGATACTGCCCGGAATCCCGATACCGATGTGCGGTGTTGCCGCGGCATCCAGGGAAAGCGAATCTACCAGCCGACCAATCGCATCAATAATCGCCCGGTAGTCGCCATCAGGAGTTTTTACGCGGCGGCGCTGCAGGACCGCGCCGTTGTCGTCCAACACAACTGCTTCGATTTTTGTACCGCCAAGATCGATTCCCACCCGAGCATTCATCCACCTGAGTCCTTTGGCGCCCACGACCCGCCTACGGTAGAATTCGGTCCAGTTTCCGTCGACCAATTTCCCCGTGTCAAATCAAATACACCAACCATCAGGCCTCGCGCGCAGACGTCAGTCGGTTGGAGTGCGTGTTGGCGACGTCACCATCGGCGGTGACGCTCCGGTAGTCGTGCAATCGATGACCAACACCGACACCGCAGACGCGATCGGCACCGCCAAACAGATTCAGGCGCTGGCAGCGGCGGGATCCGAGTTGGTTCGCATCACAGTGAATACCGAAGAGGCGGCCGCGCAGGTATCGAAGATTCGAAAATTGCTCGACAGCACGGGCTGTCGAGTGCCAATCGTCGGTGACTTCCATTACAACGGACACCAGCTGCTAACCGAGTACCCGGAATGTGCGCGCGCGCTCGGGAAGTACCGAATCAACCCGGGCAACGTCGGGTTCGGGCGCAAGAAAGACGCCCAGTTTCAGACCATGATCGAAGCAGCCATCGAATACAACAAGCCGGTACGCATTGGCGTCAATTGGGGCAGTCTCGATGCGTCACTGGTTGCGCGCATGATGGATGAAAACGCGGCGCTCAAAGATCCCAAGGACGTCAGGATTGTGACTCAGAACGCGCTCATCCTTTCGGCATTGAACAGTGCGGCCAAGGCTGAAGAACTCGGCTTGCCTCGCGATCGCATCGTACTTTCGTGTAAGGTCAGCGACGTTCAGGACCTCGTTGCGGTTTATTCCAGCCTGGGCGGACAGTGCGATTACGCGCTCCACCTCGGGCTTACCGAAGCCGGTATGGGTTCAAAAGGGATTGTCGCGTCTTCAGCGGCAATGGGCATACTGTTGCAACACGGCATCGGCGATACGATCCGTGTGTCGCTGACACCCGAACCTGGAGGCGATAGGACCCAGGAAGTGGTTGTGGCACAGGAGCTGCTACAGACGATGGGCTTGCGTTCGTTCACACCCCTGGTGACAGCCTGCCCCGGCTGTGGGCGCACGACGAGCACCGTTTTCCAGGAACTGGCTGAGGATATACAGGCTTACGTACGAACCCAGATGCCCGCGTGGCGCGATCAGTACCCCGGGGTAGAGGACATGAGTCTTGCCGTCATGGGTTGTGTCGTGAACGGCCCAGGCGAAAGCAAGCATGCAAACGTTGGCATCAGTCTGCCCGGAACGGGCGAGGCGCCGGCTGCACCGGTCTTTGTCGACGGCAAAAAAACCGTTACGCTGCGGGGTGAAAATATCGCTGCGGAATTCAAGGCCATTCTAGAAGACTACGTGCGTACCCACTATGGAGAAGCCGCCGAGCTACCGGCTGCGTGATACCGCACCACACCCATGGTCATGTGCCACGGTTGCCCGCCCTCGGTAAACTAACGACCGCTGGTGCGACTCGCGTGTGCCATGGCAACAAGTCTCAGAACTCGCACGGCAACATTTTCCCTCTTTCGATGGCAGGCGGGGCGAATGGTTAGCGCTCTCGTACCCATCGTTACGGCATTCGCCAAGCTGTGCGTTTTCCGCATCGCTCCTCAGGACATCCCGCGCTCCGGCGCGCTGCTGGTGATAGCGACCCTGACCAATCTCTCGCTCAGCGTGCTG
>CAXGUU010000029.1:0-18494 GCA_964012875.1 uncultured bacterium | reverse complement strand
TTCGTGGGACCTCAGGTTGAAGAAGAGTTGACCGAGGACGGTTTGCTCGCGTTGCTCTACGCTCTAGGCGGTATTTTGATCTACGTCATGGTCCGATTTACGCGGAACTTTGCGTTTGGCGCTATCGTCGCGGTCGCGCATGACGTAGTCATCACGATCGGCGTGTTTTCGGTCATTGGACTTGAGTTTGATCTGACCGTCCTGGCTGCCGTGCTCGCTGTGATCGGCTATTCGCTGAACGATACCATCGTCGTTTTCGATCGCGTTCGTGAAAATTTCCGCAGACTGCGCCGACAGTCGCCGCGCGAAATTGTGAACCGTTCTTTGAACCAGACACTGTCCCGGACGCTGGTCACCTCTGGTACTACTTTAATCGTCGTTGTGACCCTGTTTGTACTCGGCGGCGAATTGATTCGCGGATTTGCGACTGCGCTTATGATCGGTGTCGTTGTCGGCACCTATTCGTCGATGTATGTCGCCAGCACAACCCTGCTGGCACTGGGTGTCGATAAATCGGATCTGATGCCGGTCCAAAAGGAAGGCGTCCAGGCTGATGACCGGCCGTGATCTTCTGAAGGCAGCCGGCTTACCCTGACATTGAAGATTCTGCTCGACGACGAAATCTCGGGTGGACCGCCAGCCTTCGCGGAATTCGGCGACGTTCAGACCTTCGTTGGACGGGACCTGGGGCCGGCGGACCTGGATGACGCCGACATCCTCCTGATTCGGTCGGTCACCCGCGTCGATGAGACGCTGCTGGGTGGAAGTAACATCCGCTTTGTGGGGACTTCGACTGCCGGTATTGATCATGTCGATATGAACTGGCTTGAGGCGAACGGCATCGAGTTCGCGAGTGCGCCCGGATGCAACGCCGAAGCAGTCGCCGAGCACGTGATCTGCTGCCTGTTCTCCTACGCCGCCGAAATCGGCCGGCGGCCTCGGTCGCTGCGCGTGGGGATCGTTGGTTACGGTCATGTTGGAAAGTCACTGGCCGGGAAATTGTCAGGCCTCGGCATCGAACACTTGATTAACGACCCGCCCCTCGCCGAACGGGAACCGGATCTGCCCTCGCGCTCGCTGGAGGAGATCGTCCAGTGCGATGTCATCACCCTGCACGTGCCACTCACCACGGAGGGTGATCATCCGACGTCGAGGTTATTTGGAACACGCGAGTTTGCGGCCCTTCGGCCGCGTGCGCTTCTAATCAATGCAGCTCGCGGCGGTATCGTCGACGAGGTAGCACTTTCCCGACACGCGAATCATGATCCCGACTTCCGTGCCGCGGTTGACTGCTGGCAGGGGGAACCTCTGGTGAATCTCGACACGCTCGCTCAAGCATGGCGGGCGAGCCCGCATGTCGCGGGGCATACGTTTGGCGCGCGCGCAAACGCTACCGCTATGCTGCGGCAGGCTCTGGGTTCCTACGTAGGACGCAAACCGGGCGATTATCAGCAGGACGCGCAGAAGCAGTTGATTGCTGTCCGACCAGGGTTTTCGGAAACGGCCGGATTGCTTGAGCAGATCCAGCCACTTATAAACCATACAGAGGTGATGCGGACGTGGTCGTCTGGTGATTTCGATGCGCGTAGACAGGCGTTTGACCGTTACCGCCGCACGCACGGACTGCGGCGTGGGTTCGCTGCCAGCGCGGTTGCGCCTGCCGGGCTTCAGCAAGATACTGTGGAGGACCTTAAAGCGCTTGGAATTCAGATTGTCGGCGACGGCTGATCAGCGCCCACCATTGCAATGATGAAAACTGATGTCTGAGATTGAAATCGGTACGCCTCTCACCGACGGCGCGACGCGTTTGTTGTTGCTTGGTAGCGGGGAGCTGGGTAAGGAAGTCGCTATAGAGGCCATGCGACTCGGGCTCGAAGTCGTCGCGGTTGACCGCTACGCGGATGCTCCGGCGATGCATGTCGCGCATCGCTGTCACGTGATCAACATGCTCGATGGCGAAGCCTTGCGCCGCGTAATTGAACAGGAGCGCCCCGCGTTTGTGGTGCCTGAAGTAGAGGCGATAGCGACCGACACGCTGATCGACTTGGAACAGGAAGGGGTCCGTGTCGTGCCGACGGCGAAGGCCACACGCCTGACGATGGATAGGGAGGGTATTCGGGTTCTCGCCGCAGAGGAGCTCGGCGTACCGACATCTCCGTACAGGTTCGCCAGCGACGAGGCCAGCTGCCGCGCAGCGATCGCCGGAATCGGCTTGCCTTGCATCGTCAAACCTGTGATGAGTTCATCCGGCAAGGGACAGGTCATGGTTCGAACGGACGCCGATGCCGAAGTGGCCTGGTCGAAATCCGTCGCCGGCGGACGCGGCGGTCAGGCGCGAGTGATCGTTGAAGGCCTGATAGATTTCGACTACGAGATTACGCTGCTGACCGTGAGGCACAGCGGTGGTACTGCGTTTTGTGCCCCTATCGGACATTTGCAGGTTGATGGTGATTACCGCGAATCGTGGCAGCCGCAGGCGATGTCCGCACAAGCCCTCGAGCGCTCACAGGAAATAGCCGCCGAAGTAACGGCGGCGCTTGGCGGATTCGGTCTGTTCGGCGTGGAGCTATTCGTACGTGGCGACGACGTCTGGTTCAGCGAAGTTTCGCCGCGACCGCACGATACAGGCATGGTCACACTGATTTCTCAGCCCTTGTCCGAGTTCGCTTTGCATCTTCGCGCAATTCTCGGCGCCGAAGTCGCGGAAGTAGAAACGCTTGGCCCGGCCGCGAGTTGCGCCGTCGTGGTTGAAGGTGACAGTAATGACATTCGCTATCAGGGCCTTGCGCAAACGCTCGCGTCACCTCAGACCGATTTCAGAATTTTCGGCAAGCCGGAAGTGCGCGGAAAGCGTCGGCTCGCCGTTGCACTCGCGCGCGCCAATGACGTTGAAGAAGCCCGCTCTAAGGCACGAAGTGGCGCTGCAACTTTAAATGTGACCTGCCGTTGATTTCTGAGTTCGGCCGGGAAAAAACAGACGGAGTACAAAAATGCGAATGCTGCACACGATGATCCGGGTTACTGATTTGGAGAAGTCGATTGCCTTTTATTGTGATGTTCTTGGCATGGCGCTGCTGCGGCGGCACGATTTCTCCGAAGGCCGTTTCACGCTTGCGTTCGTCGGTTATGGCGACGAGGCTACAAATACGGTGTTGGAATTGACGCATAACTGGGACATCGATCAATACGATTTGGGCGACGGCTACGGTCACGTTGCGCTCGGTGTCGACGATGTCTACGCTGCTTGTGATGAGGTCAGAGCGCGCGGCGGCAATGTTGTCCGCGACGCCGGACCCATGAAGGGCGGTACACGCGTAATCGCCTTCGTCGAAGACCCGGACGGATACAAGATAGAACTTGTGGAAAACAGCCACTAGATTCAACTCCGGGCAGGTTTAAACGGTCCGCGCGGGGAGATTACGAAACCTCGCTTTGTGCTACATTAGTCGGCCAATTTGAAGCGCCAACCCCGGATTTCTCCCCGAATTTTGATGTCTCAACGCTATATCTGTTGAGTGGCGCCTCCTACCGGCCATGGGGCTGGGGAAGATATGCGGAACTACCGAAGCTTATGAGGATTACGAGAATGAAACGGTGTTTGGGATCGTTTGTTGCCTTGATGTTCGTTGTTATAACGAACTATTCAATTGCCGCTGATGATCCGGGCGCGATCGTGCGAGCAACCACCGGCGATGTGCTCGAGCGGGTTCAGGCCGAAAAGGAAAGCCTGCAGGCGGATCCAATTAAGATGTACGACCTGGTGGCAGAGCTGATCTTCCCGCACTTCGATTTCACCATCATGTCGCAATGGGTGCTCGGAGAGCATTGGGGGAGAGCCGACGAGGCCACACGCGAAAACTTCGTCGAACATTTTCGGAAACTCCTCGTCCGGACCTATGCGACGGCTTTGTTGGAGTTTTCTGATCAGGACATCAACTACCCGGAAATCGAACAAAAAGGCGGGACCAAGACCGCCGTTGTGAAGCAGGAGATTTCGCAACCGGGCGGGTCTTCGATACCGATTATTTACCGGTTGCACAACAAGTCTGGCGCGTGGAAGGTTTTTGACGTATCTGTCGATGGCGTCAGCCTGGTCAAAACTTATCGGGCGTCCTTTGGTTCGATGATCAAAGATGACGGATTGGAAGGGCTGATTGCTCAGCTAAGCGATAAGGTAAAGCAGTACAGCAACTAACTACTCCAGTCGCCGGTCTAGGTGTCCGCACCCACGACTATTGGCAGTTGATGGTTACGCTGACGCGAAAGGTCTCGTTGCATGACACCAACTGAAATAAAGGAAATGATTGAAGCCGGAATTGCCGGTGCGGAAGCGCACGTCGATGGCGATGGCTCGCATTTTGTAGCCCGCGTAGTTAGCGATGATTTCGACGGTCTGCCGATGATCAAACAACATAAACTGGTGTATGCAACATTGGGAGACAGTATGGAAAGCGCGATTCACGCTCTGTCTATCCAGACCTACACTCGGCAAGCGTGGGAAAAGGCGCGCAAATTCCAGGCCCTTTAATCCGACCTCCTGATGGATAAGCTGATCATCCAGGGGGGCGTTCCGCTCGAGGGCGAAATTCGTATTTCAGGTGCGAAGAACGCAGCCTTACCGATCCTTGCTGCAACGCTTCTTGCCGAGGGTCCGGTTACCATTGGCAACGTACCGCACCTGCGCGACATCACCACGACCATGGAATTGCTTGGTCGCATGGGGCTGATGCTGACGGTAGACGAACGTATGCAGGTCGAAGTCGACAGTTCCAGCATCAGGGAGTTTTTCGCGCCCTACGAGTTGGTCAAAACGATGCGGGCATCGATATTGGTACTGGGGCCCTTACTCGCCCGGTTTGGCACTGCCAACGTATCGTTGCCCGGCGGTTGCGCTATCGGCTCAAGGCCCGTAAATCTGCATTTGCAAGGCCTTGCGGCGATGGGGGCGGAGCTCTCGGTTGAGGGTGGCTACATCAAAGCGTCGGCAAAGCGGCTTAAGGGTGTCGACCTGGTTCTGGATATGGTCACCGTGACGGGCACCGAGAACTTATTGATGGCAGCTACTTTGGCCGACGGCGTCACAATCATCCGAAACGCGGCGCGCGAACCCGAAGTCGTTGATCTCGCAAATTGTTTGATCAGCATGGGTGCAATCATTGATGGTGCCGGCACCGACACTATTCGCGTTGAAGGCGTTGCATCCCTGTCTGGTACTACCTATGACATCCTGCCGGATCGGATCGAGACCGGAACCTACCTGACAGCCGCAGCAATGACGGGCGGCGACGTCAAACTTAAAAACACGCGCCCGGAGCTGCTTGAGTCTGTGATATCGAAACTGAGCGAAAGTGGTGCAGAGCTCGAGCACGGTGATGACTGGATTTCTCTCAGCATGAATGGCGATCCGTTACGCGCGGTCGACATTCACACTTCTCCGTATCCCGGGTTCCCAACCGACATGCAGGCACAGTTCACGGCGCTGAACTGTGTCGCCAGCGGTACCGGTACGATTACGGAGTCGGTTTTCGAGAATCGATTCATGCATGTTCTGGAACTTCAACGAATGGGCGCCGAGGTAAAGTTGGAAGGGAACACGGCGATCACAACCGGCGTTGAGCGACTCACCAGTGCACCGTTAATGGCAACCGACCTCAGGGCTTCGGCGTCGCTGGTTTTGGCGGGCCTGGTGGCCGAGGGTGAAACTGAGGTCGAGCGCATCTACCACATCGATCGAGGTTACGAAACGATCGAAGAAAAACTCTCCAATCTGGGTGCGCGGATCAAGCGCGTTCCGAGCTAGCGGGTGCGTCTAGGACACACGGTACCGCCATGTCGGAAAGTTCAGATATCGTTATCGCCGTCTCCAAAGGTCGGATTTTCGAACAGGCGATGCCGATCCTGGCCCGAGTCGGTATAAGGCCGACCGAAGACCCCGACAAATCCCGCAAACTTGTTCTGCAGACGTCACGGCCAGGCGTGCAGTTGCTGTTGATCAGGGCAACTGACGTACCGACCTATGTCGAATACGGTGCTGCCGATCTCGGCGTGGCTGGCAAAGACGTACTGATGGAATACGACGGTACCGATTACTATGAACTACTGGATCTTGACATCGCGAAGTGTCGCTTAATGGTTGCTGCCGTAAAGGGTGCAGGTCCTTTAGGCGGGCGGCCGCGCATTGCCACGAAATACGCCAGGACCGCCCGCGATTACTTTTCCCGCCAGGGCATTCAAGCGGAGATCATCAAACTCTATGGATCAATGGAGCTAGCACCGCTGGTGGGCCTGGCCGATCGCATTGTTGACCTTGTTGATACCGGCAATACCTTGAAGGCCAATGGACTCGTCGCGCTGGAGGAAATCTGTCCCATCAGTTCGAGGTTGATCGTTAACAAGGCTGCGATGAAGACGAAACACGCATTGGTCAGCGAAATTGTGGCTTCGCTCACCGCCGTGGTGGAGTCGCCGGATGCCGGCTGATATGCGCGTGCTGGACGCAGAGGCTGACGATTTCGAGCAGGCGCTTGAAGCGTTGTTGCGGTTCGACGACGCGCACTCGAGCAATATCGAGGATACGGTGAGGACAATACTCGATACGGTCCGAAGCCGGGGCGACCAAGCTCTGGTCGCTTACACCAATGAATTCGATCGGCGCACGGTCGGTGGTGTAGCCGATCTGGAACTGCGGGATTTTCACCTCGCGCGAGAACGCCTTGAGCCCGACCTTTTGAGTGCCCTGGAACGTGCTGCGGCACGTATCCGCGTGTATCACGAGAAGCAGCTTATGCAGTCGTGGGAATTTCAGGATCCGGACGGAACCAGCCTCGGACAGAAAATCTCCCCGCTCGAACGCGTCGGTATCTACGTACCCGGCGGCAAGGCGGCCTACCCCTCCTCCGTGTTGATGAATGCCATTCCGGCGAACGTCGCCGGTGTTGGCGAAATCGTCATGGTTGTACCGGCCCCGGACGATCAGGTGGAAGACGCAGTCCTGGCTGCTGCGTCGATTGCGGGTGTCGACCGCATCTTTACAGTCGGCGGAGCCCAGGCGATTGGGGCACTGGCCTATGGAACGGACTCGGTTCCGGCAGTCGATAAAATCGTCGGGCCAGGAAATATCTATGTCGCAACCGCGAAATCCCTGGTCTTCGGTAAAGTCGGTATCGACATGATCGCCGGTCCATCGGAAATTCTGGTGATCTGCGACGGCGCGACTGACCCGGCCTGGATAGCGATGGATCTTTTTTCGCAGGCCGAACACGATGAACAGGCACAGGCGATACTGATATCCCCAGATGAAGCGTTCTTGGAGCGAGTTTCAGACGCAATGAATAATCTTCTTTGGGACCTGCCGCGGAAAGAAATTGTCGCCAAGTCACTCAGTTCGCGCGGGGCACTGATCAAGGTTCGTGACATTGACCAGGCGATAGCGATTTCCAATCGCGTCGCTCCTGAACATCTCGAACTTTCTGTCGCTAACGCGCGCTCGTATCTGCCACGGATCAGGCATGCCGGCGCCGTGTTTCTGGGCCGCTATACCGCTGAAGCCCTGGGTGACTACTGCGCCGGCCCCAATCACGTGTTACCAACATCCGGAACAGCGCGGTTTTCATCGCCGCTTGGCGTCTATGATTTTCAGAAGCGCACCTCGATTATCGAATGCTCCGTTGAGGGCGCGTCTGCCCTTGGCGGAATCGCCACGGTTCTGGCGCAGGCCGAAGGACTAACGGCGCATGCACGCTCAGCACGTTACCGGGTTGAAGAAAGCTAGCGACTGATTCGGCGTTCCGCGGCCGTTCACTGTTCAACCTCCCGGGGACGCCTGCGGCCTGGTCGCAACGTTGACCTGCCATTCCATCGGCTCGTTGTCGCGTTTACGCTGCACGTTTATTGTTGCACCAGGACGCTGTTGCGCGATGATGTGGCTCGCGATATGTGAGCACCGCTACCGGTACATTGGCGAGCGCTCTAATGAAGTCCCTGGGCTTGATCCCCGCGAGATCGGTAGGTCCATGCTCGAGGACGAGCAGGACCAATATCCCGGGTCCAATGCTTAATCGGCGCCGCAGGTTCGGGCTCATATGGCGAGCGTTGATACCGATCCAACCACGTTTTACTTCGCCTGCCTGGGTCAGGACATTGCCCACTTCCATTGCCATGTAGACCAGAATCGCAAACTCGATTTCCCCAGCTTTGAGTCGCGCTGAATTGACTCCGATCAGCTCACCGTGGGTGTTGGTCAGCGTACCACCTGAATTGCCGAAATTGACAGAGGCATCGGTTTGAATGAAATTTTCAGAGGTGTTGTTGCCAACCCAGTTTCGATCTGTCGCACTGATAATGCCTTGTGCGAGCGTCTGTCCAATACCGAGCGTATTTCCGATTGCGAATACGATGTTTCTCACCTGGGCGAAATTGGAGTCGCCCAACTCGATGCTGGGTAATCCAGCCGTGTCGATTTTCAGAACAGCCGGATCGGAATTCGCATCGGTTCTCAAAATAGTTGTTCCACCGCTGCGAATGTCATTCAGATGAGCAGAAATTTCGTGCGTGTCACGCACGACGTGAAAATTGATCAATATGAGCCCACTGGGGTCGAGTACGACACCACTGCCGACCCTGGTGTCGCGTCTGTGCCGGCCAGGCCGCGGTTTCGTACTGAAAAACTCGCGGAAAACGGGATCTTCCACGAGTGGGTTCGGGGCAACCTCTGCGACCCTGACCGCGTTGATTCCAACGATGGCCTGCGCCGCGCGCGACCGTTACGCTATAACTGCCGGGCGCACGGGAATTCCCGAAATCGCCGCGTGGCCAGATAAATACGGCTGCGAGTGCCACGGCGATTCCGAGTAGGCTGCATCGGAGCAGATACAGTACTAAATGCATTTATTCAGCCCCTAACACGGCCCGTATCTGCCCGGGGGGCCACCGAGCGGGCAGGGAATTGGTGGTATAATCAACTAACAAATCTTGAACACTGATTTCCCATCACGTCGTTTCTCTCAATTACCAACTTCCACAGGCAGCTGGCACAGACGTAGTGCACTCCGACCCTATGGTTGTTCGGCATAATGAACATCGTCGACGTGAGTGGGTGTCAGAATGGACTGTAACAGATTGTCTTTGGGGGTAATCAGAGCATGAGCGAGACTGCTGTCGATCCTGATCGACGCCGTTTCCTGACCGGCACTGCGGTCGTCATAGGAGGCCTAGGAAGTGGGCTTGCCGCAATTCCGTTCGCCGCCAGTTTTCAGCCCAGCGCTCGGGCGAAAGCGATAGGCGCGCCGGTGGAGGCAGCCATTGATCAAATTCAACCGGGACAGCGCGTGATCTACAAATGGCGCGGAAAACCTGTCTGGATAGTGCGGCGGACTAAAGATCAGCTGAGTTCGCTCGAGAACATGTCCGGTGAAATTCTGCAGGATCCCGAGTCCGATGAGCCGCAACAACCCGAGTTCGCTAAGAATGCCTGGCGCTCGGTTAAGCCTGAGTTCCTCGTACTTGTCGGGATTTGCACTCATCTGGGTTGCTCGCCCAGTTTTCGTCCCGAGCTCAAAGCGCCTGACATCGGCGGTGACTGGAACGGCGGTTTTTACTGCCCGTGCCACGGTTCCAAATTTGATCTCTCGGGACGTGTCTACGCGGGCGTGCCGGCGCCGACCAATATGGTCGTGCCGCCCTATCGCTTCCTCGACGAGAAGCGCATCATGATTGGCGAGATCGAAGGAGATGAGGCGTGAACATGATCGTCAAGGGTCTCACCGATTTGCGTGATTGGGTCGACGACCGGTTCCCACTTATCCAGTTGTGGAACGAGCACATGGGCAAGTATTACGCGCCCAAAAATTTTAATTTCTGGTACTACTTCGGCGTCTTTTCAATTGTCGTTCTGGCTATTCAGATTGTCACCGGAATCTGGCTAGTGATGAGTTACAAACCGGATGCTGACCTCGCCTTTGCCTCAGTTGAGTACATCATGCGCGACGTCGATTGGGGCTGGTTGATTCGCTATATGCATTCGACCGGCGCTTCGTTCTTTTTCCTCGTTGTCTACCTGCATATGTTCCGCGCGATGCTCTACGGTTCGTATAAAAAACCGCGAGAGCTGATTTGGATCCTCGGAATGTTCATCTATCTGTCGCTGATGGCCGAGGCATTCTTTGGTTACCTGCTGCCATGGGGGCAAATGTCCTATTGGGGCGCGCAGGTCATCATCTCCCTGTTCGGGGCCATTCCCTTCGTCGGCGAAGTGTTGTCCACGTGGATCCGAGGCGATTACGTGGTCTCCGACATCACCTTGAATCGCTTCTTCTCATTTCACGTTATTGCGTTGCCTTTCGCGATTGCGGGCTTGGTGGGACTCCATATCATCGCTCTGCACGAAGTTGGCTCAAACAATCCGGACGGCATCGAAATCAAAGAGAAAAAGGACGCCGACGGTAAACCGCTGGACGGCATCCCATTCCATCCCTATTACACTGTTAAGGATTCGGCTGGTGTTGTAGCGTTTCTCATCCTGTTCTCGGCGGTAGTTTTCTTCGCTCCGGAGATGGGCGGCTACTTTCTGGAGCACAATAACTTCGTTCCCGCCGATCCCTTAAAGACGCCAGAGCACATTGCGCCAGTCTGGTATTTCACGCCGTTCTATTCGATTTTGCGCGCGAATACCTTCAATTTTTTCTGGGTACCGGCGAAGTTATGGGGCGTAATATTTATGGGCTTGGGAACCATGATTCTGTTTCTGTTGCCCTGGCTGGATCGCTCGCCGGTGAAATCGATTCGTTACCGCGGCCCGATTTACAAATCGGCGCTGACGCTGTTCGTTGTTTCATTTCTCATTCTCGGATACCTCGGCATGCTTCCGCCGACGGATGGGAGGACGTTGGTGGCGCAGATTTGTACTGTCATCTACTTCCTGTTTTTTATCCTCATGCCGTTTTATACCAGGTGGGATAAAACGAAGCCGGTTCCAGAGCGGGTGACGGGCCCATGAAGAAAGCACTAATTGCCTTATTGTTACTGAGTGGCACACATGTTGTTACCGCCGCCGGCGGTGGTGGGCCCGCCCTCATGGAGGCCAACGTCAGTCTGAGCAACAAGACATCGTTGCAGCGTGGTGCACGATTGTTCGTCAACTACTGTCTGAGCTGTCATTCGGCACAATACATGCGTTACAACCGTATGGCCGAAGATCTGGAACTCGACGAAGATGCGGTTAAGGAAAATCTCATGTTTGCGGCGGACAAAGTTGGCGAAACGATGACCGTCGCGATTAATCCGCAGGATGCGGAGTCGTGGTTTGGTGTGGCACCGCCTGACTTATCAGTGATCGCGCGGGCGCGGGGCGAGGACTGGCTCTACTCCTTCCTCAATGGCTACTACCGCGATGACGGCCGGCCAAGCGGCGTCAATAACCTTTATTTCCCCGATACTGCGATGCCCCATGTGTTGTGGGAACTTCAAGGCCTTGCAGACAAGATCGCTGGGGACGATGAAAGCCACGAGGCGGCTTTGTCGGTGGCCGCGGGCGGCAAAATGAACGCGGCTGAGTATCAAAAAGCGACTCGAGACCTCGTTGCTTTCTTGGTCTACGTGGGTGAACCAGCAAAATTAGTACGTTACAAAATCGGCTTTTGGGTCATCGTCTTCCTGTTTGTCCTGCTTGTCGCAACCTACCTCATGAAACGGGAATACTGGAAGGATGTTCACTAAGATGACCGCACTGACCAATCGGCGTTCGATCATGACGCTTTACGCCGATGCGGCCGACCCGCTGGGGCATAGCGTGCGACTCGTTCTCTCCGAAAAAGATATCAATGTTGATATTCGTTTCATTGATGAGCAAAGCAAGCCGGAAGATCTCAATGATCTTAACCCTTATGACAGCCTGCTCACGCTTGTCGACCGGGACCTGGTCATCTACGACGCCCAGATCATGATGGAGTATCTAGATGAGCGTTACCCGCATCCGCCGCTGATGCCCGTTGACCCCGTTTCCCGGGCCAATAACCGGCAATTTCGTTACCGCATTGTGCGGGATTTATATTCGTTGGCGAGCGAGATCGAGGGCGACAATGATATCGCCGCGGCCAGTGCTCGAAAGTTGCTGCGCGACAATCTGTTGGCTCTGGCCCCCGTGTTCGGTCAGTATCCGTTTTTTATGTCCGACGAGTTTTCTCTGGTTGATTTATGCATGGCGCCATTGCTGTGGCGGATTCCGCATTACGGCGTCAAACTGGGCTCGCCGGCCAAGGCCCTGATCAAATATGGCGATAAACTCTTCGCCCGCAGCGCTTTTCAATCCAACCTTTCATCGGTCGAGCAGGAAATTCGATAGGCCCCAACGCTGGCCGACGCTGATTTATCGTGTCCGATACTGACCAACCCGGTATGTCGTCGACTCGGCCATACCTGCTGCGGGCGATTTATGACTGGTTAGTCGACAACGGCGCTACACCGCATCTGCTTGTCGATGCGTCGGTAGACGGAACTGTCGTGCCCCCGCAACATGTCAAAAACGGCATGATCGTTTTGAACGTTGCGCCAACGGCGGTGAGGGAGCTCGAACTCGGCAACGAATACATCATGTTCGGAGCTCGCTTTTCAGGTGTACATTTGGACATTACCGTTCCATTGCCCGCCATACAGGCTATTTATGGCAGAGAAAACGGACAGGGCATTTTCCTTGGCGAAATTGCTGGTGAGGAAGTGGCGCCCGCGACGACCATCACCAGATCTGAAACTGCGGTAACGGAAGCACTAACTGACCAAAGTCCGGCCGCATCTGAATCTTCCCGCAAGCCAGGTAAGGGGCCACATCTGAAACTCATCAAATAGGGTTCGCGAACACGTTCATTGCAGCGTTACTAGCTCTGGCGTATACCCGCGCGTGCTACCTGTTGGCGCAGTCCCGACCAGCCGTTGTTCATGCTTAGCGTATCTGCAATCTCGGGCTGTAGCCAGCCCTGCAGGCGCGGTCGTTCGGGCTATAGCTGTTCAAACAGTTTGACGACTTTGCGCACGCCGCCCGTGGTACTTGCAATTTCCGCAGCTAGCGCGGCGTCCTGGTTCGATACGAGCCCGAGCAAATATACCGTTCCGGTCTCGCTGACAACCTTGATGTGGGCTGCATTGAGCTGATCGTTAGCGAACAGTTTGGTCTTCACTTTAGTGGTCAGGACCGTATCGTTAGTGCGCGACATCATAGAGCTTGGTGCTGAAATCTCAATCTCGTCATGGACGTGCCGTATTTTTTCAATTGCTGACACGATGTCGACCGCGCGTTTTTTGAGGCTTGCCGTCGGGGCCTGGCCGCTTACCAGGGCAACCTGGTTATAGCTTGTGACGTTAATGTTGGTTTGATCTTTAAGCTCTGTATCTTCATTCAGCCTTTTTGCGGCCTTTAATTCGATTGATTGATCCTCGACAAAAGTACCGGTGGTTCGGGGATCGTTTGCAACGACGGCGCTGGTGGCGGCGCCGCCGACGATGATGCCTGCGCAAGCGGACAGAAAAACACACAAAAACAGAAGGCCGACAATCCCACACGAAGCCATCAAGTTTCGATAATGTGTCATCTATTCCTCCTGCCCCAGCAGTTGCGTATCGACCAGATCGCACAGGCAATGAATGATGGTGATGTGCGTTTCCTGAATTCTTGCCGTCGACTGGCTCGGAACGCGTATTTCAATGTCCTGGGCGTTAAGACTTCGGCCGGCATCGCCGCCGTCTTTACCGCTGAGCAGCAGTACAGTCAGGTCGTTGTCGTGCGCCGCGTCGATAGCGTTCAGGATATTATGAGAGTTGCCGCTCGTGGTAATTGCCAGCAACACGTCTTCCGCGTTACCCAGGGCGCGAATTTGTTTGGCGAAAATGTCGGCAAACTGATAGTCGTTGCCAATCGACGTTATTGTTGACGCATCCGTTGTCAAGGTTATCGCAGCCAAGCCTGGTCTTTCACGCTCGAATCGGTTCAGCATCTCCGACGAGAAATGCTGGGCATCCGCAGCCGACCCGCCGTTTCCACAGCACAGGATCTTGCCGCTGTCCAGAAGGCAATCGGCAAGCAGGCTGCCGCCGTCAGCGATGCGGGTAGCGAGGGTTTCGGCCGCCTTGGTCTTTACCGCAATGCTAGCCTCGAACTGGGCGTTCACTCTTTCAGAGGGATCCAAATTCATTTCCACGAGTTGAGGTTGGTGACCTGAACAGACGCTTACCGTTCAGTTGCGGTCGAACAAATATCGCACGCATTATGCCGAAAAAGCATTCTCAATCCAGTGCGTTTCCGGATCCGCCGCATCGACCGCAAAACCGATAACATCGAATCGGGCTGCCCGGTATTCGAACTCGGGGTTCGCAAGCAGGAAATGCTGGGCCGCTTTGATCACGCGAGTCTGCTTCTTCGAGTCAATCGATTCTAAGGCGCTTCCGAAGGTGTTGTGGTGACGGTAGCGCACTTCGACAAATACGATCGCTACCTTCGATTGCATGATCAGGTCAATTTCGCCGACGCGGCAAGTATATTTCGCGCAGACGAGTCGATAGCCGGTTGATTCCATTCGCTGGCGAGCAAGGCCCTCGAAGTTAGCGCCGCGCAACTGGGCCACTATGCGATGGTCGCTCGTCAGGTTGCTATTCAATGCGAATGGGATCTGAATGATCCAGCAGCGTCGGGATGCCCTCGACGAATTTCAGCCACGTCATGTTCCGGTGGATGACGCCATCATGGTCCATCCAGAGGTCACCGGTGACACCTGGAATTCGCAGCCCGCGCTGTTGCTGCAACTTCGGCAGGTAAGGCAGAAGCCGGTAGGCGTCGATGCCAAAACCATAGAGTCGCGCAAAGGTCTGCGATTCACTCCGCCAGATTCGTCTCATCGCGTTGAACGAGCTGTGATCGTTGGCACCGAACAGCCAAGGCATATCACCGAATGTAACGCCGTCCAAATCTGAATCGCGATTGAGCCGCGTTCCGCCGGCGTAGACATGAGAAGTCGCAAAAACCGCGATATCCTCTGCTCGAAAATAGCGCAGCTGTGGAACAAGCTGCCTAGCGTTGTCCGGCGATGCGGCCAATAGAATGACATCAATGTCCTGTCGGCGTCGCGGTTCAGCATGGAGTTCTGTTGCGATTGTGCGCTTGATGTCGGCGCTGCGTGCATCACTCAAATCAACGTTAAGGCCGCGCTTGACTGCTTTCGCATAAGCTTCGGCGTCTTCCCCGTAGAAGACTTCCGCTACCAGCTCACCGCCAAGTTCAGTCCAACTGCGTTGGAAAGCTTTATACATTCGCTGACCCCAGGCAGTGTCAGGCACCAGCATTAGGGCGCGGTTACCCTCGCGGTAGGCTCGTCGCGCGACCTGCGCAGCCTCGTCTTCGGGTGATAAACCGAACTGGTAAAAACCCGGGCGCATGGCAGCCTCATCAGCAGCGACGATGTTCAGCGCCAGGACCTTGGTCTGAACGCCGTCAAGTTGGCTCAGTCGGTCCACCAAATTCTTGCGCAGTGGTCCGACCAGCATGTCTGCACCATCGTTCAGGGCCTGCTGAACAGTCTGCTTAAAATCTTCGTCGCTCGAATCGTAGATACGAATTGTGGGTCGTTCATCGGTTGAGGAATCGAGATAGCGCGCCGCCAGGAACCCATCTCTCACCGCGGTTGCGGCGTTTTTGAGTTCGGCCGAAAACGGAAGCAGCAGCGCGACCTGAGCGGGTTCGACGTCGAGGGCTTGCGCCTGCTCGCGCAGCTGCATCTCCAGCTGCGCAGCCGGATGGGATGTGTACTGAGATTGCCACGTCTGGAATGAAGCATCGAATGTTGATTCGTTGGCCAAGGCACGGCGAGCTGTGAGCGCCAGGTCATACCAACCGCGGGCGGAGCTGTCGGCGCCCTCGATTTTCGCCTGGATCGCCTTTTCCGATAACTGTGAGACCGCATCCCAGGTTGTCCGGGCGAGCAGTGCGTCCGCGCGACTGGTACCCGCGTAACGATAAGATTCCAGCAAGGCCGCGGTTGCCTCGCTGTAATCTCTATTACGGAGCAAAGCGGCACCCGTGCAGTAGTGATAGCGGAACGCCGCATAGGCAGGCAGTTCGTCCGCTCGAATCCGCATTGCCAATTCCGCCGCGGAATCGAAGTTCCCGACGGCGACTTCTGCGCACAGCACGGCCGTCGCCACGATGCTGTTACTGTCTGCGTCAAAGCCCTGCGACTCGAGATCGCTGACGATGCTGGCGGCAGTGTCTGTCTCTCCTGCCTGGTGGAACGCCAGTGAGGCAATAGCGGCATGCTCCGCACCACCGGCGCCAGCGACAGTTTTGCTAAGTTTGAGGAAACTTGTTGCTGCCGTCAGCAAATTGCCGCTACCCAGCTGTCTTTGTCCCACGACCTCAGGGCTGGGCGCGGCCAGCGCCGGCCGAACGTTGCTTTCCGAGCCGCAGCCAATTGTAATGATCGCGGCTGCGGCAACTGCGATTAAGCGTAGACGGGTTAGACTGAACTTGAGTAACGAATCGAACACCGGGCCAGTATCTGGTTCGGCCAGTGAGGTGTCAATCGAACGGCCTGCTCTGTATGTCGTGGCCACACCGATCGGGAATTTGTCCGATATAACCGTACGCGCGATCGCAGTACTCAATGCCGTTGATCTTGTCCTCTGCGAAGACAGCAGACATAGCAGTCGCCTCCTCGATCATTATCAAATTTCAACGCCCACAAGGCCTCTGCACGACCACAACGAAGCGGAACAATCGCCTAAATTGATTGCCCAGGCGGCGGAGAATCGGCTCAGTTATGCGTTGATCAGCGATGCCGGCACGCCGCTGATCTCCGACCCAGGCTACAGGTTGGTTCAATCCGCCATCGAGGCGGGCGTACCGGTTCACGCGGTGCCTGGACCGAGTGCCGTCGTGGCGGCTCTGTCGGTGGCAGGCCTGAAAACAGACAGGTTCAGCTTTGTCGGCTTCCTGCCGGCCAGTGACGGCGCCAGGAACCGTTGCCTGCACGAACTCCAGGCCGAGCCCTCCACCCTCGTTTTCTACGAGGCACCGCATCGTATCGTGGCGACGCTGAAAGCCATGAACGGGGTTTTCGGCGGTGAACGGCGTGCGGTCGTCTCACGCGAAATGACCAAGCGCTTCGAGTCGATCTATCGGGGAACGATCCGAGAGCTTGTCGAAGTGCTTGAGGCGGACAAAAACGGCGAGCGCGGCGAGTTCGTTATTGTGGTCGATGGCGCCGGGTTGAGTGTTTCTGAAGCAGAGTTGGATCGTGTCATTACGCTGCTGCTGGAGGTTGTCGACCGGAAAGAGGCTACCCGTCTCACGACTGAGATCACGGGCGAACGCAAAAACCGCGTGTACGCCCGCATCCTCGAGCTGTCGCGTTCGGATTCGCGTTGAAATTATTGGCCGCAACCCGCAAACTTAAAACCAGCAAGTTGGCCGGGTGATCGCTGTGACTGGAACCGCATGGTTCGGTTGCAGAGGAAAGTCCGGGCTCCGCAGGACGGGATGCCAGGTAACGCCTGGGGAACGTGAGTTCACGGCCAGTGCCACAGAAAATATACCGCCTCGTAGATGCAGGTAAGGGTGAAAAGGTGCGGTAAGAGCGCACCGCGGCGGTTAACGCCGCTGGCAGGGTAAACCCCATCCGGAGCAAGACCAAATAGGGGAGTGCGCCTTTGGGCAGAGCGTCGTCCGCGCCAGCTCCCGGGTAGGTCGCTTCAGGCGAGCGGCGACGTTCGTCGCAGATGAATGATCACCATGTTGCATTGCAATATTACAGAACCCGGCTTATAGGCCAACTTGCTTTGAATCTATTCAGCCCGGGGCGGGCATTAGTACCCGTTGCTATAAATTGAGTTAGGTAAGTTGACTATCCTAATGATTTGAAATTGCTTTTTATTGCGGCTGTTCAGCACGCCGTGAATCGAGGATGCGGAAATGAGCTAAGTTACTGTTGTATAAGCAACATTTACGCGCTTTTTCGACCTAATTTCCTTGACACTTTTCGCTCAGGATCCGTATAGTTGAATACCGGTGGTGAATAGTGGGGAATTGTGGATCCTGGCGTTTCCCGAACTGACAAAGATGGGCCGTTGTGCCTGTTCCGACAGTTCGATGCCTGATCCTGGCCCGAGGCATGCTTCGCGGACTCAATACGGTCAATCTTGATGCCAAGGGGCGCCTGGCCGTACCGGCACGCCTGCGCGAAGGCCTCGCCCGCCTGGAAGTCAGAGAGTTGGTGCTCACGGTTAATCCATGGGACCGAAACCTTTGGCTCTATCCTTTACCCGAATGGACGGAAATCGAGGCCAAGTTGTCCGCCCTGTCCGACGTTGACCTGCATCAGCGACGGACTAAGCAAATCATACGAGGCTATGCTACCGATTGTAGCTGTGACGCGCAGGGGCGGGTGTTGTTACCCGCGGAACTCCGCAAGATCGCCGGTTTGGATAAACAGGTTGTAGTGCTCGGCCAGGGCAATAAGCTC
>CAXGUU010000028.1:0-18583 GCA_964012875.1 uncultured bacterium | reverse complement strand
GAATATGTTCTGAGCGAACAAGCCACAGGCTCACACCTTCCTGGCGTCGGGTATAGGTATCACGCGCCGCCTGCATTGCAGACTCGGCGTCAGCCGCGTGCAGGCTGCCGACATGTTTATGATCAAGTCCGCGCCGACTGCGGACGAAGACTTCCCACAAGGGTAGGTGTTGTGCACTCATTGCAAATTCCTCAGGCGGCCTGTCCAGCCGCGCGGCGGCGTTGCTTATCTGCGTAGGCGAGGGTCGCGGCCTCAACCCACTCGCCCTCCTTCTGCGCTTTTCTCCGCGCATTCATCCGTTCCCGATTACACGGGCCCCGACCAGACAGGACGCGCTGAAATTCATCCCAGTCGATTTCACCAAAATCGTAATGACCGCGGGTTTCGTTCCATTTCAGAGTAGGATCGGGGATCGTGAGCTTGAGGTACTCAGCCTGCTCGGCGGTCTGATCGACGAATTTCTGGCGCAGCTCGTCGTTGGACTGACGTTTGATTTTCCACTTCATCGACTGTTGTGAATTTGCGGACTCGGCGTCATGAGGACCGAACATCATCAATGATGGCCACCACCAGCGATCAAGCGCATCCTGCGCCATCGCTTTCTGGGCGTCGGAGCCATTGGACAGCGACTGCATGATTTCAAAACCCTGGCGCTGGTGAAAACTTTCTTCTTTGCAGATTCGAACCATGGCACGTGCATAGGGCCCGTACGAGGTTCGACACAGCGAGATTTGATTGACAATCGCCGCCCCGTCTACGAGCCAGCCGATGGCCCCGACATCAGCCCAGGTCAGACTCGGGTAATTGAAAATGCTGGCGTACTTGGCCTGACCTGTCAGCAGGTCGTCCAACATTTGCTCACGGGATGTACCCAGCGTTTCCGCGGCACTGTAGAGGTACAGCGCGTGCCCGGCTTCGTCCTGGACCTTGGCCAGGAGGATGGCCTTGCGTCTCAGCGTTGGCGCCCGTGTGATCCAGTTGCCTTCCGGTAACTGCCCAACGTATTCGGAGTGCGCATGCTGCGAGATCTGTCGCACCAGGTTGCGGCGGTATTTTTCCGGCATCCAGTCGCGCGGTTCGATCTTCTCTTCCGCTTCAATCGTGGCATTGAAACGAGCTTCTTCGGGAGCTGCAGCCATGGCCGATACTCAGACGGGAATGAACACAATTTATATTACATAAATGTGAGTTATTCAATAAATTTTGTAATATTTATTACTTCCCGAAGAAAACCTGTAACGCATTGGTAAATAGGCATAATCTCGGGATTAACCGAACAGATTACCGGCCGCTCCCGGCTGCATTGAGGACTCATTAATGCGCTTTCACCACATGGCAATTTTCGTTTCCGATCTCAACGAGGCTATCCACCTCTGGCGCGACGTGATGGGTTTCAAGCTCATCGTGCACCGCGAGATACCGGACGGCGCCGAGCCAGGACCGGGTGTTTATATGTACCCCAGGCTCCTCGACGACATCTTTAAAGTCTCCGGTGCACGCTCACAGATGGCTTTGCTGGCATCGGAGGAAGGTGCACTCATCGAACTGCAGCAGTGTGAAGTGCCCAAGATTGAGCGGACCCCGCCGGAGAAGCTGCGTTATGGCCACACCGGGTTCCACGAGCTTGGACTGGTCGTCGATGACATCGACGCTTTTTTTGAGAAGGTTCGGGCAGCCGGCTACGAAACTCAGACCGATTACGTCTGGACCTGCTCGGACATCGGCCGCTCGTTTTTGTTTTACGACGCCGACGGCAACATGATCCAGATTTGGGAACATGCAACGGCCGACGGTTGGACCTGAACCTCAGTCGTCGTTATGCGCCAATCGCTTTTTCGGCTACTTATCTCGCTGCGGGCGTAGCGCCGCCTGCTGAGCACGTCTGGCTTCGCCGGCGGCACGTAAGGCTTCGATGTTATCCGGGCCGACCCGCATGTAATCGGACTTCCATGAAGCGGAATCGCTCCATCGAAGCGGCGTGACGTCAATAAATCCGGGCTCGCTCGCACCTTCCAGGGCATGCAGGGCGCGTTCAAAAATCAAGCGTTGCGAGACTTCGTCCCACGGCCGGCCGCAGGGATTCCCGAGGGGGAAATCCGTGAACACATAACGCGGTATTCCGCAGTAGGTGACGATGTCCATCGCCGAACCAATGACGACTGTCGCAATACCGGCCGTTTCAAGTGCGCGTGCAACCAGACTCACGGTCTGGTGACAGACCGGTCACAAGGGAATCAACAGGGCGATGTCGACGTCGTTTTCGCGACAGTCGTTCACGATCGCCGGCGCATCCGACTCGAGAGTGTGTCGCACGCTGTAAAGCGTCGGCACGCTGTAGAAATGTTCAGCCAGACTGCCCAGACGCCCCTGGTCGATCGCCGCATCGAGTAACCGGATCGGCAGGTACGATTCCCGATCGTTGGTGTGCGTCGCCTCCTGATCCCAAGCGAGCTCGCCGGTATACAGTGCTTCGGGCGGATTTCGCAGGTCACCGAATGCCAGGCGCCGCTGTTGTCCACGGTAAGTATCGTCCGGCATCGCGGTGGTGACGACAGTCACGCGAGACTCGGCCAGCGGCTTTTTCAGCGCGGTGAAAGGGATATCGTCGTAGTGCGCCCAGCGGTAGGGTTTTTCGTAGCCCTGCGCTTCGTAATACTCGCGCGAACGGTCGATGTAGGGCAGGAAATCTTGTACTGCGCTCACCTGTTTCCCCTTTTACTGAATAGTTGCGTGGGCGATGTCTATACCTTGCCGATGAGTTCCGCGTACTGGTCCAGCAGTGGCAGTATCGAGTCGGCGCCCTCGGATGGCAGCGGCAGTATTCCCCGCGTTGCACCCTTGTCGGCGTGCGCTTTGAGGTCATCGGCCCCGACCCCACGCGCATAAAACATACCGAGTGACAGTGATTTCGGATCGCGGCCGATTTTCTGGCAGGCCTCGGCAATGGTTGCCAGTCCGCCGTCCAGGTCGTAGGCGCCGCCGAGCGGCATCCAGCCATCACAAAACTCTGCAATGTGCGCCGCGGTTTTCGGCCCTGCCGCGCCACCCATGACGATGGGCGGATGTGGTTGCTGAACCGGTTTCGGCCAGGCCCAGCTTTTGTCAAATTTGACGTACTCGCCGTTAAAGCTTGCTTCATCTTCGGTCCACAGCGCCTTCATGGCGAGAATCTTTTCCCGCAGTATGTCGCGCCGCTTGTTGTAGGGCAGACCGTGATGTCGCATTTCCTCAACGCACCAGCCATAACCAATACCAAGCTCGAAACGACCGCCGGAAATCATGTCGAGACTGGCGACCTCCTTGGCCAGCCAGAGCGGATCACGCTGAGCAACCAGCGTGATACCAGTACCCAGCACCAATTTTTCGGTGACGCCGGCACACGCCGCCAGGGCGACAAACTGGTCGTGGCTGCGCCAGTACATCTCCGGCAAGGGCGGCGCGCCTTCCCGGCCGCCCCAGGGCGTTTCCCGACTGGTGGGAATGTGGCTGTGTTCGGGAAACCAAAGTGATTCAAAACCGCGCGCTTCGACTTCACGTGCCAGCTCAACCGGCTGCATCGATTTATCGGTCGGAAAAATCATAACGCCAATGTCCATGCGAACCCCCTCTCGTTCGATATGATTGGTGCACTGGAATAGCGCCAGTATATCCCTTTGGACCCGTCCTTAAGAGCCTGAACATCATGACGCACACCATGCCCGCCCTCGGCCTTGTTGCCGTACCCGGCCGTCGCCAAAAAACCCTGGAACTCGCGCAAGAAATCGAGCGGCGCGGATTCAGCGGCATTTATTGCCCCAGTATTGGCGACGGACTGGCGCTGTGCCAGGGCATCGCGCAGGTGACCGAACGCATTGAGATCGGTACGGCCATCACCCCCATCTACTACCGTTCGGCTGCCGACTACGCGCATACCGTCAGCTTCATCCACGAAGTCTCCAATGGTCGCTTTCGGTTTGGCATCGGTGTAGCGCATGAACGTTCGCTCAGCGTACGCGGCATCACGGCGGGTAAACCGCTCGGCGATACGCGCGCGTTCGTCGAAGCACTTAAAGCAACGCCGCGCGCAGGCGATCTGCCGCCGATAGTACTCGCCACACTGAGGCAGAAAATGATCAGACTGGCCGCTGAAATCGGGGACGGCATGGTATTCGCCAACGCCGCGCGCTCGCACATGGCGAGTTCACTCGCCGCGTTGCCTGAACAAACACCTCAGCCCGGCAACTTTTTTATCGCCAACATGATTCCCACCTGCGTTCACGACAATATTGATGCTGCCCGCGCGGTGAATCGTAAAACACTCAGCAGCTACGCCATGCTGCCGAACTACCGCAACTACTGGCGCGAGGCGGGCTACGCGATGGAGATGGATGCCGTTGAACAATGCATTGCTGAAAAGCGGCTCGAGGACATTGGTGCATGCCTGTCCGATCAGTGGCTGGACGACACCACGATTGCAGGACCACCGTCGCGCGTGCGCGACGAGCTGGCGCGGTGGGTGGAGAGCGGCGTTTCCACGCCAATCGTAGTGCCAAGCTCAGCGAACGGCGGGCAACTGGTCGCGTTTCAGGAATTCTTCTCCATCTTCGACTAGACGCATCGCGGGCGATACCCTACTGGCTACCACGCCCCGTTCGAACTGCCCTGGTGGCGCTGAACATTATTCCCGGGTAAACAACAAAGACTCCAGTGATCTTTTCGGTTGTAATCATCAGGCGTCCTCAATAAACCGGCCCGACCATCGGGCTTAGCCGAACGACGCGGAGTCGATAAAGGGACTGTCTGGATTTCCACTGTATCAATGGTGTGCAGCATGTGTAACGTGGCATTGCACAAATTTTACGAGCCATTAACAGCCCAACATCCGGAATCAACCAAGCCCGGCTGCTGCCAGGGTCGGGATTCGACCTATTCCGGCGGACCGGTCAAAACGGCAGAAACACCGGCGACTTACGCTCTCTGCCGCCCGCTCTCGGCGTGTGCTTGCTGTGGCGCTACCGGCGCTATACTAATGCGGCCCCAAAAAATTATTTCCCCCATTTTTGGAGCGGCCCATGACTTCGTTGACGACATTATCGGCGCGTACGCCGGCTGCGGATTTAATGCCCTACATTGAGCGCGACGGCGGCGTGATTGTGACGGACTTTTTTGGTGCGGAATCGCTCGCGACCGTTAACCGGGAACTCGACGACAAGGTTAGAACCCATCATGCGGGCACCGACAACGGGGCAGACCATTTGCGTCGCTTTCATGGCCACCAGACCAAGCGCTTTACCCGCCTGTTTGAAATGAGCCCAACCTTTCGCCGCGTGCTCGACGATGAGATGGTTAAGGCCTTTGCCGATCGGTTCCTGCTACAGGACGGTGGACCCTACTGGCTGAACGCGGCCCAGGCGATTGTTAGAGGCCCCGGTGAAACCTTACAGGCCTGGCACCGGGACAACGGTAACTGGCCGGCCTTCAATCAACTCCAACCCCAGTTGCCGCAGGCGACGGTCAGCCTGATGTTCGCGCTGACCGATTTCACCGAAGAGAACGGTGCCACCCGCGTGTTCCCCGGCAGTCATTTGCCGGAAAATTACGGCCAGCAGTATCCGCTTGAAAATGCGGTGACGGTCGAAATGCCGGCAGGCAGCGTGTTCATGTACCTCGGCGGCACCCTCCATGCCGGCGGTGCGAACACCACGAACGATCAGTGGCGACGCGGTATCTTCCTGGGCTTCTGCCTGGGTTACCTGGTGCCGTCGGAAGCTTCGCCGCTGCAATATCCCCTGGACATGGTGCGCGAATGGTCACCCCGCGCGCAGCAGCTGCTCGGCTTTCGTGGTTATGAGCCGGGACACATCAAGGGCGGGCGGCTGTGGAATATTGACTATGAGGACAGCGCCCGGTTTCTCGGACTCGATGATTAGCACGACAGGCGCTGTCAGCGCCACCCGGCCGACGACTGGATAACCGGTCGGACAGCCGCTGATGAGTGGCTAAATGGCCGATGAGAAAGCGTCACTAATGCGCTTCATTCGCCGCTCAAAATAGACTTGCGCCTCTTTGTGCGTGTGGATGTAAAGTTCGTTTCGACGGATGGCATCAAGCACCATCTGCGCAACCGGCTCCACGTCGATGAGGCGCCCGTCCATGGCCTCAAGTTCTTCTTCGGTGTAGGTGCGGTTGGCGCTCGGGCCACCGAGCTCGTCCGGCCGATTGCGCGCACTGTGATCGATATTGCTCTTGACCCGCATTGGGCACAACACGGATACACCGATATTGTGCTCGCGGACATCTTTGCGCAGAGACTCAGCCATCGAGACCACCGCGGCCTTACTCACGTTATAGGGCCCCAGGTCCCGGTTGGCCACGAGCCCCGCGAAACTCGCGGTAAACAGGACATGACCGCCGCGCCCCTGTTCGATCATCCGGGGCACGAAAATTTCGATGCCGTGGATTGGGCCGAAGACATTGACATCCATAGACCAGCGCCAGTCGTCCGCCGTCATATCCTGAATCGCACCGAACACAGCGACGCCGGCGTTGTTGAACAGTATGTCGACGCTGCCAAAATGGCGGAAGGCTGTGTCCGCCAGTTTACTGACACTGTCGCGCGAAGAGACATCGGTCGGAACGCCAAGCACGGTTACGCCCTTCGCCTCCAGCGCAGAAACTGCTGATTCCAGCGCGCTGGTTTCGATGTCGGCGAGGACCAATCGTGCGCCTTCAGCGGCCAGTGCCTCGGCGACCGCGAGCCCGATGCCTGACGCGCCGCCGGTAATAACCGCGACCTTGTTATCAAAATTTTCCATCGTGGTGCTCCCCGTGTTCACGCGTTCAAATGACGCCCGAACAGATCAAATAATCGCGCCCAGTGCCGCTCGGCGCTGGGTTTGTGATAGACGCTTTCGCGCTGCGGAAAGGCGAACCCATGCTCAGCACCGGGGTACCACTCGATACGATGGTTGACCTCATGCGCCTTAAGTTCCGCCTCCAGCGTAGCAATCTGCTCTGCGGGTGCGTACTGATCGATTTCCGCACAGGCGAAGTAGATCTCACCTTGCACACCCTTGGCATAAAGGTGTGCGGAGTCATCGTCATCGGTCACCAGAAAGGCGCCATAAATTGATGCCGCACATAGCAGCCGACTCGGGTAACTGCCCAACGCCGCCAGAACGAACGGCCCGCTCATGCAATACCCGACGCAGCCGATCCGATCACTTGCTGCCTGCGGCTCGCTGTCGACAAATTCAATCATTGCACTGGTGTCGGAGACGATCAGCGTGTTGCTGAGATGCCCCATCATTTCAAACATTCGCTTCATGCCCGCCTCATCACGCACCATGGTGAATTCCCGGGTCTTGCGGTAATACAAATTCGGCAGCACGACGAAATAACCCACGGTGGCGATGCGGCGCGCCATATCGTGCAGCTCTTCGCGCTTGCCCGGTGCGTCCATATAAAAGAACACAACCGGAAACGGTCCCCCTTCATCAGGATGGACAACGAAGGTGTTCATCTCGCCATCGCATGTTTTGATGTCCAACTGGCGTTCAATCATCGCCGCTCATCCTGAAGATCCGAAGGCGCATGATATGCAGAGCGCTATTGGCTCACAATCGACCCTTCGGTTTTGCCTGCCAGCGCTTACAATGCGCCGACCAAACCAAGAGAGTGGAATCATGGATTTAGGCCTTAACGGGAAATGCGCGGCCGTCGCTGCGGGGTCGGCCGGACTGGGACTGGGCGCAGCCAAAGCGCTCGCCGCCGAGGGTGTTCGCGTAGCAATTTGCGGGCGCGATCGGGCAAAGCTGGATGCCGCTGTCGCGCAGATCGGCGCCAACGCCGTCGCCATCGAGGCCGACGTCTCATCGCCTGAAGCCGGCAGCGAATTTGTCAATCAGGCCATCGAACGACTGGGCCAGGTCGATATCCTGGTCACCAACGCCGGCGGACCGCCGCCCGGCAATTTCGAATCGACCACGCCTGAGAATTACCAGGCTGCGCTCGACATGAATTGCCTGTCGATGATCGAGATGTGCCGGGTCGCAATCCCGCCCATGCGCGAACGCGGCTGGGGACGCGTGTGCGCGATTACCAGCGTTGGCGTCAAGAAACCCATCTCGTTTTTGCTCGCCAGTTCGGTGGCGCGCGCCGGCCTCACGAGCTTTCTGAAAATCACCGCCCGAGAAGTCGCCGGCGATGGCGTGACCGTGAATTCATGTCAGCCGGGCACACACTGGACCGATCGCGTCAAAAAAATCGTCGCCGACGAAACACAGGCCGCCAACGGCATCCCCGCCGGCGTCACCGGTGATCCGGATGATTTCGGCGCCGCGGTTGCTTTCCTGTGCTCGCAGCAGGCGAAGTTTATTACCGGCACGGGACTGCTGGTTGACGGCGGCCAGACCGAGGGCTTGCTCGACTGATTCGTCAACCCGGTCGGTTGTGGATCAGGCCACATTCGTAAAGTGGACCTGCTTGTCCGGCAGTGCAGCTGGTCGGGGAACCTGGTGTGGCCGATTTACGCCCTGAATGCAGGCATGACGTGTCGCGCGAACTGTTCCATCGATTTCGTGCCCTTGGCCACGTCCATTCCGGGGAACTGCATGTAGCAAACCAAATCCGTGCACATGAAGTCGCGCTGAAATGCTTCCATCTTCTCTGATACCTGCTGCGCGGTGCCGACCATCACACCGTCCTTGACCGGGGAGTCTCGCAGGTCGGCGGCGCGCTGCACCGGAAACGGTTTGTCATCACCCTCAGCATCCATGGCGTCGATGACAATGTCCTTATAGAAATCGAATAAATGGAAAAGATGATCCTCGCATTCATCCCAGGCCTGCTCTTCACTGTCGGCGATGTAGATCATGCGCAGCTGGCCGATTTTGAAATCGTCCGGATTGCGGCCAAATGACTTCAATGATTCGACGTAAAGGGGCGCCGGATCCGGCCCGAAGGTTGCGATCAGATGGTGCCCGTGCTCGGCAGCGCGACGAATACCCTTGGGTCCGCGAGCGCCAATCCAGATTGGCGGATAGGGCTGCTGGACTGGTTTGGGCGAGAGTTTCAATTCGGAAATCCGGGTGAATTCGCCGTCGTAGGTCACTTTTTCTTCGGTGAACAGTCGTTTCATGATGTCCAGGCCCTCATACAGGCGACGCGCGCGCGACTTACGCTCAAGCCGGAGCGCATTGAACTCGTGAAACGAATAGCCCTGGCCGACGCCAAGGTCGAAACGGCCATTGGACAGGATATCGACGTTGGCGATGTCCTCGGCCGCGCGCACGGGATGCTGGTATGGCAGCAATAGGATAAAGGTTCCGATCCGAATACGGGTCGTTTGCGCAGCGATCGCGGCCGCGGTGGGTAACAACGACGGGTTGTAGCCGTCTTCAGTAAAGTGATGCTCCGATAGCCACACGTTGTCGAAGCCCAAATCTTCGGCAGCCCTGATCTGGCCAAGAAGGTCAGCGTAGAGATCGGGGAATGGACGGCGCCATGCCGCCGGGTTTCTGAAATCTGCACCTATGCCAAATCGCATCTTACGCTTTCCTCCGCTTTAACCTGATCAGTCAGCAATACCCAAGGCGTGACGAAACCGCCGCATGACCCTGGCGCCAGCGCGCGGCGGGAGCGCCATCGGCTCGTTGCCCGGCGTGACCTTGATCACAGCCAACGCGGTTGCTGTCTTGTTGGTGCTGCCGGCGAGCCAGGACTGAACTGCACTGATATCCCTCAACGTCACCGCGCCTGCAATACCGGCACCCTGCGCCGCCAACGCGAGGTCTGTGGCCCCCGCTGTGTGTGTTAATTGTTCGCCGGTTTCGCCATAGCGCTCGTTGTCAATTACTGCGATCGAAAGATTGCCAGGATTCTGTGCGGCCACGCTCGCGAGCGAGCCCAGGCCCATCAGCATTTCGCCATCACCCGTGATAACCAGGACTTCGCGCGCCGGCTGTGCCAGCGCCAGCCCAAGGCCCATTGAAACTGCCAGCCCCATGCCGCCCCAGAGATAAAAATTGTGCTCATGGTCGCCGCAATCGGCGACATCCCAGGTGGTGCCGCCCAGGCCGGACACAACGAGGCGCGCGCCGCGGTCTCGCAGCAGGGCGCGCACGACGTCGCGGCGATTCGGATAGTGCGGCCCCGTCATTCTTCGAAGGCCTTAACGCCAATCAGGCGCTGCCGGATCAGAATCGCCGTGGATTGTCCGTCTTCAAATGCAAGGCGACCAGCCGAGGTTGTGATGCGACCTGCATCGGCCGCGTGCGACAACATCGATACCCTGACCCCAAACAGTTTCAACAGCGGCCCGGTCGCCTCACCCATCGGGATTTGCCACGGATTCCCTTCACCCGCTTCACCGCGCATGGTGACAAGCATCAGTAACGGAAACTGGCAGGCTTTGGTGACCGACGCCAACGCGTTGGCGCAGTTTCCCACGCCGCTCGACTGCATTAATACCGCGGTCCGCTCACCACCAAGCCAGGCCCCGGCCGACAGCCCAATACCCTCTTGTTCGGTAGTCAGCGTAGTCGCCTTGATAGCAGCATCAGCATGCGCCATTTCAATCAGCTGTTTGTGCCCTGCGTCGGGAACATACGCAACCTGTGACACATCGAGCGCTTTCAGCGCATCGAATATGGCCCGGGGCCAACCGTCATCCGGGGCATCGTCAGCGTTCATGGCATCAAGATGGATGGTTACAAACTTTTCAACATAGCGCGTCGTAGTCACATCATAACCGGAGAAACCGCGATTTCCGTACGTGTACACCGCACCCCGCTTATGAATTTGACCCAGGCCAGCGAATTCATGAACATGCGTAAAGAAACCAACAACATGCCTCCAAATCATGATGCCTTCTTCACGACTACCGTCGAATTTTCTGCGCATACTGGCTGTCGCAGGTCTCATCTGCGGTATTTCCGGCGCCGCCCTTGCGACGGAAACTGAGACGCCGACAACCGAAACCGCAGAGCCCATCGAAGTCCTGCGGGCGCATATCGATCAGGGTATCGCCGTGCTCACTGACGAGGCCTATCGCGACGAGAGCCAGTTCGAAGCACAGCAACAACGCCTGTGCGAGATTGCCCGCGATATGTTTGACGCCTATGCGTTTGCCCGGCTCACGCTCGCGTCCAACTGGCAGGATTTCAACGATAGTGAGCGGCAGGAGTTCATCTCTGTGTTTAGCGACTTCCTGTGTCGCTATTACCTGTCGCGCTTACAACGACGCTATTCAGAAGAAAGCGTGACGTTGAACGAGCAAACACTGAAATCTGAAACGCGCGCCAGCATCAAGGCAACAATTCGCTGGAACGAACTCGATATTGATATCGAAGTTCGTATGGCCAAGCGCGACGGCCGCTGGCGCGCCTACGATCTCGTGGCCGGCGGCATCAGCGCCGTCTTGCTCTATCGCGCAGAGTTCGCGACCCACTTGTCGCAGCACCCGCCCACCCATCTGATCGAGACGCTGCGACAGCGCATGCTGGACCAGGGCTGAAACCTTGAGTGACGACGGCACACGCGTCGCCATCGTCACCGGTGCCTCACGCGGTATCGGCCGTGCCATTGCGCTAACGCTGGCGCGCCAGGGCTGCAATATACTGGTCAATTACGCGACGCAGTCCGCCGCGGCCGCTGCCGTCGTGACCGAGATTGAAGCCCTCGGTCGATCGGCGATTTCGGTCAAAGCCGACGTTTCCGCCGAAACGACCGGGCAACAACTGGTCGACGCGGCGATGGCGCGTTGGCAACGCCTGGATATTGCGGTCAACAATGCCGGCATGGTGAGCAATGAAACTGCCATCGCAGATACAGATTTCGATTCATGGCGTCGCATCGTGAACTTGAATCTCCACGGCGCGTTTGGTTTGTCCAAAGCTGCTATCAAAGTCATGCGCCGTCAGCGCCGTGGCCATATCGTTAATCTGTCATCGAATGTGACGCAGCGAATGCCGGCGATGTTCGGCGCATACACAGCATCTAAAGCCGCGCTCGAAGCGATGACCCGCATCATGGCGAAAGAAGAAGGACAGCACGGCATCCGCGTGAATGCGGTTGCGCCCGGCCCCATTCGCACCGAGATGCTGAACGGCCTGCTGGAAAACATGGGTAGTGATACGGCGAACACATTTATTCAGTCGGTACCACTGCGGCGGGTTGGAGAGCCGGAAGAAATCGCCGCCATGGTGGCCATGCTGGTGTCGGATACAGCCAGTTTTGTGACCGGGCAGGTCATCTACGTCAACGGCGGCGGCCCTGGCGGCTAATCGTCTGCGGCGGATAGCCGAGCCGGGAGCCGGGGGCAGGCCACGTTTTTGCATTTGCGCCACGTGCGCGGAAAAATGCGGTGCTCAGCAAAAACGTGGTCTGACCCCGATTACGCCTGAGAATCTAAACGTATCGTTTTCGCTCACCCGCGACTAGAAGCGGCCACTCTCAAGCTACACCCGCCCACCACGCACTACAGCTGTGATGCCAATGCAAACCAGCGCGCCACCGATCAAATGATAAACATGCGGTGCCTCGTGCAAAAACAAAACAGCCATGCCGGTGCCGAAAATTGGCAGCAGGTTGATAAAGATCGATGCTCGCCCTGGCCCGATGATGCCCACGCTGCGATTCCACATCGTGGTCGCCAGCACGGTCGGCACCAGGGCCATGAATACCATTGCTCTCACGACATCAGGCGCCCAGTTGAATGGCTGTACGAAAACGACTTCAAGCACGTAAAACGGTGCTATGACGACCAGGCCCGCGATCGCTGACACATACATCATCAGCAACGCGGATACGCCTTCTAGCCAACGGTGGAGATAGATGGCGTAACAGGCGTAGAAGACCACCGCCGACAAGATCAGCAAATCGCCCGGATTGAACGACAAATTCACCAGAACAGTGAAATCCATTTGCACCACCATGATCACAACACCGACGGCCGCAGCCAGCGTGCCGGTGAGCTGAATAGGTGTCAGGCGGTCATGCAAAATGCCCCATGCCATCACCGCGGTGACGATGGGCTGGGCCGCGCTGATCAGCGAAACATTGGTGGCCGTAGTGTATTGCACTGACCACACCAGGAGCGTACTACCGCCGGCGATGAATAAGCCCAGCAGCATCACCGCACCGAGGCGCGATCCCAGATAACCTGCTTTTTCGTAAGTCTCGCGCCAGGCCACAGGCGTCAGAATGATCACAGCCGCACCCCAACGCCAGAATGAAAAGCCGATGGGCGCGGTCAGCTCCGCCACAAAGCGCGCGACAATGACACCCGACGCCCACAACAACATGACGAGCAGCAACAAGGCATAGGCCCGTCGGTCTCGTGAAGCCTTCCTCACCTTGACTCGCTGCCAGACGCACGCAAGGATCGCGCTTTCGAATTAGAAGGATTCAACATGATCACCAAGGGTATTAAAGAACTGTGCGCGGAAGCAGAACAGGAAATCGAAACACTGAGCGTTGATGACGTCAAGGCTGTCCGTGGCGACGACAATATTCAACTGGTTGATATCCGCGATGTTCGTGAACTGTGGCGCGACGGCACGATTCCCGGAGCAATCCACGCGCCACGCGGCATGCTCGAATTCTGGGTTGATCCCAACAGTCCTTACCATCGCGAAGACTTCGCCACCGGCAAGAAATTCATCTTTTACTGCGCCGGCGGCATGCGTTCAGCCCTTGCGGCTCAATCGGTACATCGCATGGGTCTTGCGCCCGTAGCGCACATGGCCGGTGGTTTCGGCGCCTGGGTTAAAGCTGGCGGCGAAACCGAAGAGAAAGAAGCGAAACTGCCGAAAAAGAAATAGCAGCAGCAGAAACATCAAAAAACGGCCGAGCGTACCCGCGGGCAGAGCGCGTCGTTCGAGACCCGGCGTTCAGATGCGAGTAACCGGGCATTCGACGGCGGCAGGCAATACAGCCCGTGGGCGGCGCTGGCATTTTTTAACCTTCGTTCAGAGGTCGAGACCCGTACCCTCGGCGAACTGCCGCATACAGAAATAATCACGCCACTCGGTGATCTTGCCGTTCTTGACAACAAAGGCGCCGGCCACTGGCAGCCCGAATGACTTACCCCCAGGCGGATTGAAGGTGTCGATTCTTTCATTGGTCACGTAATCACCAACAGCGGCCTGCCTGATCGTTTCGATGTGGACCGGACCGACCACTTTAAAGAACCCGGCGAGGGTTTCGCGCACGCCCTCCGGCCCAATGACGGGCGGAAACGGCATGTTCTGGTAGACGCAGTCGTCCGCGATGTACTGCAGGCAGGACTCGAGGTCGTTGTTCAAGGCTTGACAGAAGGCATTGACGGTTTCTTCGGGGCTCATGCGGGCTCCTTTTGATGGTGGATGCGGGTCGCAGATTCAGCGACAGGTCTGAATGGTATCCGGCCGATGCTCTTGCAGATGCGCGTCGGCGTCAACTTCGCACTATCCGAGTGCAGTGGCGGCCATAGAAACGCCGTCGCCAATCATCAGCGCCACTGTCCGCCGCGCGCCCGATTGCCCTTGCCACGGCCGCGTTTCGGCACGCGTCTGTGCCGGCCCTGTGCCGGTGGCACAAGATGAGTGTCTTCGCGCCCGATAAGATCGTCGCGGCCCATTTCATTCAGCGCCTGACGCAGGCGCTCGTAGTTCGCAGGGTCGTGATACCTGAGCAGTGCCTTATGCAGGCGCCGTTGCTCCGGCTCGCGCGCGGTCGACAGGCGCTTCGATTTATACCTGAGCCGCTGCAGCGGATTACGCCGCGAGTGATACATCGCAGTCGCGAGCGCCATTGGCGACGGATAGAAGGTCTGCACCTGGTCGACCCGAAACTTGTTTCGCTTCAGCCACAACGCAAGCTTGACCATGTCACTGTCGCTGCACCCCGGGTGCGCAGCAATGAAATAGGGAATGAGGTACTGCTCCTTGCCGGCTTCTCGCGAAAAGCGCTCGAACAGTTTCTTGAATTGGTAATAACTGCCCATGCCCGGTTTCATCATGAGCTTCAGCGTATTTTCTTCGCTGTGTTCAGGCGCGATTTTGAGATAGCCGCCAACGTGGTGGGTGACCAGTTCCTTGACGTACGCTTCGTCGCGCACGGCAAGGTCATAGCGCAAGCCCGATGCAATTAAAATCCGTTTGATACCCGGCAAGTCACGTGCTTTGCGGTAAAGCGCCGTTGTCGGCGCATGGCTGGTCTCCAGGTTCGAACAAATCGTCGGGTAGACACAGGACAACCGCCTGCAACGCGCCTGGATTTCATCGTCTTTGCAATTCAACCGGTACATGTTGGCGGTCGGACCGCCGAGATCGGAAATGGTGCCGGTAAAGCCAGGAACCTTGTCGCGGATATCCTCGATTTCTCGCAGTATCGACGTTTCAGATCGACTCTGGATGACCCGCCCCTCGTGTTCGGTAATCGAGCAGAAGGTACAACCGCCAAAGCATCCCCGCATGATGTTTACCGATGTCTTGATCATCTCGTAAGCCGGAATATGAGCGTCGCCATAGCGCGGGTGCGGCTGACGCTGGTAAGGCAGATCGAATACAGCATCCATCTCCGGCGTGGTCAGCGGAATCGGCGGCGGATTAACCCAAACCTCGCGCGTGCCGTGCCGCTGGACCAGCGTCCGTGCATTGTGGGGGTTTGATTCCTGGTGCAGTACCCGCGAGGCGTGCGCGTATAACACCGCATCGTTCTGAACCTTCTCGCACGACGGCAAACGGATATAGATGCGCTCACTGCGCCCGCGCACCTGTTTCGCCAAGGGCATCGGCACGACCTGGACCGAGGGTCCGGCGGTACCTGCCTCGCAGGCCTCCTTTGCCCCTTCCGCCTGCGCGGACATCGCGTAAGGATCCGGCAGTGCGTCTATGTTCTTGGGCCAGTCGATTCGGGTGGAATCGATTTCTACCCAGCCCACGGGAAGACTTCGCCGTATGATCGCCGTACCGCGGATGTCAGTCAGCGCCGCAATCGACTCCCCGCGTCCCAGCCGATGGGCGACCTCGGCAATTGCCCTTTCGGCATTGCCATACAGCAAGATATCGGCGTCGGAGTCGACCAGTATGGAGCGGCGCACCCGATCGCTCCAGTAATCATACTGGGCGATCCGGCGAAGGCTGGCCTCGATACCGCCAGCGACAATGGGCACGTCCGCGTAGGCCTGTCGGCAGCGCTGGGAATAAACGATAACCGCGCGGTCGGGCCGCCTGCCCGCCTCTCCCCCGGGCGTATAAGCGTCGTCACTGCGAATCCGGAGATCAGCGGTGTATCGGTTGATCAGCGAATCCATGTTGCCCGCGGTAACACCGAAAAACAGATTCGGTTTACCTAAAACCTTGAACGGTTCGGCGCTCGTCCATTCGGGTTGCGCAATGATGCCGACCCGGAATCCCTGCGCCTCGAGGAAGCGCCCCATGACGGCCATGCCGAAGCTGGGGTGATCAATATAAGCGTCGCCGGTGACCAGGATAATGTCGCAACTGTCCCAGCCCTGCTCGTCCATTTCCTCGCGCGACGTCGGCAGGTACGGTGCCGTGCCATAGCATTCGGCCCAGTATCGAGGGTGATCGAACAAATGCGGCGCTCCGCGTGAGGCCTGGTGATCTTTCATGATTCGGTTTCCGCGGCGCCTAGAGATCCAACTTCGACAGCTGGCGAAAGAGGGCGCGAGCCGCACCGGGCCGCTCACGGCGCGCTGCCTGCGCGAGCGCCTCAATGTCCGCACAACAGTCTTCGCCATGATGCTGACGAATGTGCGTGCTGGCCTCGTGGTTTCCGGCAATCAGATCGTCGCGCAACTGTTCAATTTTGTGGAACCGCGCCACATCAACTCGATGCGGTCGTTCGAGCCTGTCAAGCTCGCTGGTGAGCGCCTCGGTATCAACTGACGATAGCTGCCCTGTCAGGTATTTCAATTGGCGACGCCGGGCACCGCCGTTCAGCCCGGCCGCGACCTCGATTTCCTGCCGCGTCTCATCATCGAGTCCCAGGGCTGCCAATTGGGCCTGGTTCAGTTTCAGCAGCCGTGTCACAAGCTCCGCCACCGCAGCCATCCGTCGCTTCATTTCGGACTTGCTCGGCCGCACGGCGGCTGTTTCTGACGCTGGATTGTCTGATTGATGCCGGTGCTTGCGTGGCATAGTCGATTCGCCTGATGCTCAGATGATCTGGCAGGAAACAAACAAGATACACTAACCGAAGGCGCACACTCCGGCTCCATCGATCGCGAAACGGCCGTGTTGGAGCACAGGCCAGTCAAATTCAGTGATGAATCCTCGCACAGTACGCAACATTCAATTGCTGGAACGCAGTGTTGTCGCTGTGGCCGTGATCGCGCTCATCTATCGCGCGACGGCCTACGCGATAATCGGGAAACCCGAAGGCGCACCCTATGGCGTTGCGGACATCATTGATTTCGCACTGGGGCTGCTTGTATTTGCGCTGGGATGTCTGTCTGCCGGCGCGGGGGTCATGATGATGGTAAAACACAAAGAGGTCGGCCCGGAGACGGCGTATCGTCCGGCGGTTGTAGGCATTACGACATTTGTCGCCTACTACCTGATTCACCCTTACGTCCCAGTACTGGGCGCTCCCTGACGCCCCCGGGTTGATCACACGCTAATGGGAAAGCTCTGATTTCAGAGCATAATAACCATCGCGGTGTTCACCGAAATAATCACCAACGTCGGGGTGGTTAACCGGCTTGCCGCTGTCGTCGGTCAAAAGATTCTGCTCGGAAACATAAGCCACGTAACTCGTTTCCGAATTTTCAGCGAGCAGATGGTAGAAAGGCTGATCGCGGCGCGGACGTACTTCCTGCGGAATCGACTCCCACCACTCTTCGCTGTTGCTGAAGGTTGGGTCGACATCGAAAATCACCCCGCGAAAAGGGTAGTGGCGGTGCTTGACCACCTGGCCGATTAAGAATTTGGCGTTGCGCAGGACGTCTACCATCAGTGTTCCGTTCCGAAAATGCTGGAAGCGTGACTTGTTTGACCACTGCTTCGCGCTATAGTTTAACCGACTCCGTACCGCATCGAAGTCCACCACGACCCGCACGCGTGGGCCGTTGCCCCCAATTATCTTTACTGGCCAGGTAATCCTGGCTCCAGGAACCCGCGCTGGCCAAGGTTGACTTACATACGCACACGACGGCATCCGATGGCGTGCTTTCGCCGTGCGAAATTATCGATCAGGCCATCAGCCTGGGCATCGATCTCCTGGCAATTACCGATCACGATACCATCGAGGGCTACCGCGAGGCCTGCACCTACCGCAGCGATGCCATTCGACTCATTGCCGGTGCGGAACTGTCCTCAAGCTGGGGCAAGATGGGAATTCACATTGTGGCCCTGGACTTCGACCCGACAGCGGGGGTGCTGCTGGACTGGCTGGCGCGGCAAGGCGAACTCCGAATGAATCGGGCGCAGGCGATTGCTGGGGCGCTGGAACGCAGCGGCATCACCAACGCACTGGCGGGCGCGTCAGAGATCGCCGGATCGGCCCATCCCGGACGCGCACATTTTGCTGAATATCTCGTCGAGGCCGGATTTGCCGCGAACCGCCGCCGCGCATTTTCACGTTTTCTCGGTGATCG
>CAXGUU010000027.1:0-19011 GCA_964012875.1 uncultured bacterium | reverse complement strand
ATGGTCAGGTCTTCAAAATCGTAGTACCGACCATGATGGCTGACCTTGTCGCCTGACCACAGTTTGCGCAGGATTTCGATGCCTTCTTCCATGCGCAGCGCACGCTCCGGCAGGCGCATATCCATCGCCGCCCACTCGATTTCCGACTCACCAGCAACGTCACCACGCGCACCCTGACATGCGACCATCAGGGAGCGCCCGCCACACACAACGTCGAAGCTTGCCCACTGATAGGCCAGCAGAACTGGATGACGCAACGGAAAGCTGGCAAAGCAGGCCGGCCCCAGTTTCACCCGTTCGGTCAGCGCAGCTACCGCCGACAGCAAAGTGATTGCTTCCAGCCGGGGTTTTGCCGCAATGCTGTCGCCGACCCAGATTGAATCAAATGCGCCCGACTGCTCGGCCTCGACGCTTAAGTTCAGCAGTTCCTTGACGGTCGTGCTGCCGAGAACGACACCGCGATTCGATAAGGTCAGCCCGAAACTTACTTTTCTACCCGCCATATTTTTCTCCCCCGATCATGCCAGCCGGATACGTGGCTACGAATATTACAATGGGGAGATATCCCTGGCTCCCCGGTCACGGGGGACAACTATCGGATTGAGCAGGCTTGAGTCCTCAGAGGAAGTTCAGCTGGTACGACATCGCGCCGGCCTCATAGCGATAGTGCTATCCGCCGACGCTTCCCCCGATCACGCAGAACGGGGCCAGCCCACCGCATCAAGTAGTCGGCGCGACGCCAAAAAAAAGGCGGCTCTCGCCGCCTTTTTCCGATTTTGCGTCAACCCATGCGATGTAAGGCGCACAGCTTATTGCCATCCGGATCGCGCACGTAGGCAAGGTAGAGGTCACCGAACCCACTCTCGCGCACGCCAGGCGGATCTTCAATGCTGGTGCCGCCATTAGCGATCGCTGCGGCGTGCCAGGCCTCAACCTGCTCTTTGGAATCACAGCCGAAACCGATGGTGCCGCCATTCGCTGCCGTCGCCGCGTTACCGTCGATGGGCGGCGTCACCAGAAAAAGGCCGTCATTGTGCATATAGATCAAACGACCCTTGTCGTCTTCCGTTGCCGGGTTGGCGCCGAGGGCGCCGAGCAGTGCATCGTAAAACGTTTTCGAACGCGCGATGTCGTTGCTGCCGAGCATGACATGAGAAAACATAGACTTCTCCCTTGATTGTTTTTGTGGGCCGGATATCGTGCCTCATGCGTCCAGACGATACCAGCGCGCGTGCCAGCACGCCGGCCGCAGCCAACCGGCAGCCTCCACCTCGCAGATTCAGTGTGTCCTGCGCGGCGCGCCGGTTGCCGCCGCAGACTACAGGTTTGCCAGCGTCTCGTTGGGGTCATCAAGCTTGTCAATCAGCGGATGAAACTCGACGATTCGTTTTCTGTAATTAATGATCGCCGGCAACACCGGCACTTCGGCGGATTGCGCAATCAGCGCGAAACCGAGCTTCCAGCGAGAAACGCTGCCACGCGTACCCTCAGGGGTTATTCCCAGCACCAGTTGCGGTGCCGCCTGAAAGCGCGCCGTCATTTGCTCCACCAGCCCCTGTGGCGCACTTCGATCGACCGGAATGCCGCCGAAGTAGCGCATCACCACACCCAGCGGAAACCGAAACAGCGACCGCTTGGCTAAGTAAGATGCACGCAGGCCAAGGCTCCAGATCACCATCGCCGTCAGCACGAAATCAAAGTTGGACGTATGCGGGGCGACCTCAACAATCACTTTGGGCCGGTCCGGAAACTCGCCCAGCAAGCGCCATCCTGACAGGCGCATCGCGGTCCGGCCAATAAATCTGGTGAGCCCATTGCCGCCGCCAGGAACCTGGGGGCCCAGCTTTTGCCAATTCATCATGCCACCGGCCTGCTGCTGGCGCTGACCTTAAGTAGCCGAATGGCGACGAAAAAGATCGCGGACGAGTATTGCAAAGGCCGTGATGCAGGTCAGTGCAGCAAGCATAAAAATGAAAGGATAACTGCTCCTGAGCGCAATATGTCCGCAAAAATAGCTGCCAGCGGCAAAGCCGATATTGAACGCGCCATGGTAGGCTGCCATACCTTTGCCCCGTTCATGCGCATCGGCGCTGTCCAGTGCAACCGCATTCAATGCTGGAAAAAACAAGCCATGGGTCAATCCAAGCATGGTTCCCGCAAACACCAGTCCAAAAACATCGACCCAGATCAGGGCGATTGGCGCCGCAACGTACAGCCCGCAGGCCACGGTTGCGACCCGTAGGCGACCGAGGCGATCGGCCAGACCACCGAGACCAACGCGCACAACCATGGCGCTGAGTGCGAAACCGATGAGATAACCGGACACCTGCCGGAAACCAAGGCCAAGCGCCCACGGTTGATAAAAGGTATACAAGGTCCCCATGGTCCAGCCGACCAGGCACGACACCAGCAAGGTCCGGCCCAGTCCAGGTCGTCGGATGACATCCCACATCGAGCTCGCCTCATGCTGATGACGCTGCTGGCGTGGCTCGTTGATTCGCGCGGCCAGGGCAGCGGCTACGATGCCAGCGCCAACGGTGAACATAAACACAAGGTCCCAGCCAAAGCGGGCAGAACCCCACTCGGCAATAGCCGGCCCCAATGCGTTCGTTGAGATCATGACCGCGCCAAACAGGCCGATGGCCTGCCCGATCCGCGCTGGCGGGGACAGGTCTGTTGCCAGGGTCGAGGCGGCCACAAAAAAGAAAGTGAATGCTGCGCCCTGGAAAACCCGAATTGTCCACAGCAGCGGTCCGATTTCGTCAACCAGCAGATAGCCAGCGCTGGCTGTGGCGAATACGAGCGCACCGAGAATGCCAAACAACTTACGTTGATAGCGATCGACCAGTGTGCCGATGAACGGCATCGCTATCACTGAAGCCAGCATTGCCACCGCGTTCAGTCCGCCGATAGCACTGGCATTCGCACCGAGCTCCAGCGCCAGATATTTGGGCAACAGGAAATAGGTCGAAAACGACAAGCCAAATGTCGCCGTCGCGCACAACAGGAGGGCGAACTTCGGCGTCAGCAACGGTGTTTCAGAATCTGAACTAAGCAAGGAATTGCGCTGGCAACGATCTCAGAAATTTTTCAGGGGCGCGTCGGTATCGATAAATGCGCCGCTACAGGGCTCAGAGCGAACCGCACGCGAATTCTACGCCGTGCAGTCGGTGCCAAGTCGGCGGCACGACCAGATTGCAGGACTGTTCTAAAACGCGAAAGCGCTGCCCGGGTGCGTTGACCCCAGGCGGTCGCCCTTGGCAAACAGTTTGTCGCGCAGCGTGCCGGAACGGTATTCCGTTTTGTAGATGCCCCGGTTCTGCAGCTCCGGGACGACGAGGTCAACGAAATCCTCGTAGCACTCCGGCATCACCGTATACGACAGGTTAAAACCATCAATGCCGGTATGTTCGATCCACCACTCCATTTGGTCGGCAACGCTTGAAGGCGACCCCACCAACACCGGTGCTGCGCCGCCGACGGTCAGATGTTCGGCCCAGCCGCGCATGGTCTTGGCGCCAGCCGAAGTCATAATCGACTGGATCGCATTCGATTTCATGTTCTCGATGCGCTCATCGGGATCGAACTGCGCGAGGTCAACACCAATCCAGCCCGACAACAAAGCCAGCGCTCCTTCGTGCAATCCGTACTGTTGATAGTCGTCATGCTTTTCCTGCGCAGCCGCGTCATTTTCAGCTACAACGACCGACGCCATGCCGAATAGCTTGATCTCCTCGATGGCCCGCCCCGCAGCACGGGTACACTCGTGCTGCTGCCTGACGCGTTCAGCGAGTACATTCGGATCGTGGTTGGCGGTAAAAATGCACTCGGCGTGGCGCCCTGCGAAATCCATGCCCTTGGGCGAGGCGCCAGCCTGATAGATTACGGGGCTGCGCTGCGCGGATGGTTCGCACAGGTGGATCGCGTTCAGCGAAAAATAACCGCCCTCGTGGCGCACGGCGCGCACTTTCTCCGGGTCGGTATAGATGCCGCCCTCGGCATCGAGCCGTACGGCGTCATCCTGCCAGCTGCCTTCCCAAAGCTTGTAGCAGACTTCCATGAATTCATCGGCGATCTCGTAACGCGTGTCGTGGGCGCCCTGTTGCTGCTTACCGGTGCCCTTGGCGGCACTGTCGAGATACCCGGTCACAACGTTCCACCCCATGCGGCCCTCGGTCAGGTGATCGAGCGAGGACACCAGGCGCGCGAACGCATAGGGATGCAGGTAAGGAATTGACGCGGTGATGCCAAAACCCAGGTGTTCGGTCACCGCGGCCATCAGGGGTACCAGGGTAAAGGGGTCGTTGGTCGGCACCTGGGTCGCCGAACGCAGCGCCGCTTCAGGAGAATTGGCGTACACGTCGTACAGACCGGTCACATCAGCGACAAAGACACCGTCAAACAAGCCACGCTCGAGCGTGCGCGCGAGATCCTGCCAGTAAGACATCGTTTTATATTGATGAGTACGGTCGCGCGGGTGCCGCCACAGCCCGTTCGACTGATGGCCGGGCGTATTCATCGTGAATGCGTTCAGCAGAATTTCTTTTTTCATGCAGACCTCAAGTCGCCCAGAAGGGCGCGATTCCACAGCAATTTCAAGTACGATGATGTCACATGCTCCGGCGGCACGCCTCCCCGGCCGTATTACCAGTGATCACGATGCCCACCAACTATCACCCCAGAAACCACGCCGCATCAGCGCCACACAAAACTGCTTACGTCATCGCCGAAACCGGCGAGCGCAAAACCTACGCGGAACTCAACGACGACAGCGCAAGAATCGCCCGCGTACTGCGCGATCTCGGATGCGGGGTCGGCAGTGGGGTCGCCTTCCTGCTCGAAAACCGGGCAGGCTTTTTCGAAATCTGTTGGGCAGCCCAACGGGCGGGCCTGCACTACACGCCCGTGAGCACCCATCTCAAAGTCGACGAGGTCGCCTATATCGTTGGTGACTGTGGTGCCAGCGTATTCATCATATCGGCCCGGTTCAGCGAGCTGGCGACGCGGCTGGCCCGGGTGCTGCCACGCGATACCGTGCTGCTCTCTCTCGGCGGCCACATTGATGGCTACCGGGCACTGGAACCATTGCTTGCGTCGGCCGAGGCATTCGCGCCGGACAATGAAACGACCGGTAGTTCAATGCTCTACTCATCCGGCACCACCGGACACCCCAAGGGCGTACGCCATGCCTTGAATGGGGACCCCATTGACCACATCACGCCGCGAGCGGAGGCCTTTCGCGATCGCTACCGGTTATCGTCGGAGACCATCTACCTTTCGCCGGCACCGCTTTATCACGCGGCGCCGCTGGGTTTCACCATGGCAACCCTGGCCTGGGGTGGTACGGTCATCGTGATGCAACGCTTTGATGCCGAACGTGCGCTTGCGTTCATCGAGCAATACCGCGTCTCGCACAGCCAATGGGTGCCAACGATGTTCATCCGCATGCTGAGGCTGCCGGAAGAAACGAGACATGGTTACGACCTGTCCAGCCACCGGGTCGCGATTCATGCCGCCGCGCCCTGCCCCATCGAAACCAAGCGGCAAATGATCGATTGGTGGGGGCTCATCGTGGTGGAGTATTACTCGGGATCAGAGGGCGTTGGTACGACCTATATCAACGCCGAAGAATGGCTGAAGAAACCGGGCTCGGTAGGGCGAACCGTTGCCGGCGAACTGCATATCCTCGATGAGGACGGCGCTGAACTCGCGGCAGGCGAAGTTGGTGCTGTGTATTTCGGCGACGCGCCGCCATTCCACTACCACAACGCACCTGAGAAAACGTCAAATGCGTTCACGGCCGATGGCTGGGGGACGCTCGGCGATGTTGGTTATGTTGACGAGGACGGCTACCTGTTTCTGACTGATCGCAAGGCGAACATGATCATTTCGGGCGGCGTCAATATCTACCCGCAGGAAACAGAGAACATACTGCTGGGGCACGACGCGGTCCTCGACGCCGCGGTCTTCGGCGTTCCGAACGAAGATTACGGCGAGGAAGTCAAAGCCGTGGTGCAGTTGGCGGCCGGTCAGCAGGCCAGTCCGGTGCTCGAACAGGCCTTGATTGCCTATTGCCGGGAACGCATGTCCTCGATCAAGTGCCCGCGCTCGATTGATTTCGAACGCGAGTTGCCGCGTCTGCCGAACGGAAAGCTCTACAAGCGGGAATTGAAGGCGCGCTACCAGGCAAAGCGCTGAACATCCCGCACCGCCAGCGTCGATCGATCAGATGGCAAAGCCGCCCAGCTTTACATCGAGATATTCATCGATGCCTTCACGCCCGCCTTCGCGCCCCAGACCACTGTCTTTGACGCCGCCGAATGGTGCGGCCGCCGCTGTCGGATTGATGTCGTTGATGCCGACGATACCGAATTTGAGCGCCTCGAACATGCGCATCGCACGGGACAGATCTCTGGTGTAGACGTAAGCCGCAAGACCGTAGTTGGTATCGTTGGCCATGGCGAGCAATTCGTCGCTGTTTTCATAGGGGACGACTGCCGCGACCGGACCGAAAGTTTCCTCACGATAGATGAGCATTTGGTCCGTTACCTCGCTTAACACGGTTGGCGCGAAGAACGTGCCGGCGGCAAGACCTTCGTCTTTCAGGCGCTTGCCACCGGCCAACAGCGACGCACCGGCAGAGATGGCGTCGTCAACCTGGTTTGCAACTTTATCGACAGCCTTCCGATTGACCAGCGGCCCGATTGCAATGCCTTCCTCAAGCCCATTGCCGGCTTTCATGCGACCGACCCGCGCGGTCAACTCACTGAGGAAGGGTTCGAGCGCGCTACGGTGCACGAAGATTCGATTTGGGCTGATGCAGGCCTGCCCGGTATTCAAAAACTTAACGGCCGCAGCGCCCTTGGCCGCATGGATAGGATCGGCATCCTCGCAGACGATAAACGGCGCGTGTCCGCCAAGCTCCAGGGAAATCCGTTTCATATGCGCACCGGCGCCGGCCGCGAGTTGCTTGCCGACCGCGGTCGAACCGGTGAAGGTGATCTTGCGTACGCGTGGATCTTCGACGAACACCTCACCAATCGGTTTCGGGTCGGCAGCCGTGACCAGATTCAGAACGCCGTCGGGCACGCCGGCCTCCTGCAGAATACGAAAGGTTTCGATGGCGCACAGGGGTGTCGCTTCGGCAGGCTTCAGCACCATGGTGCAACCGGCCGCGAGCGCGGGCCCGAGCTTGCGCGTCAACATTGAAACCGGGTAATTCCATGGCGTAATCGCGCCAACCACGCCGATCGGCTGACGCAGGACCATGAAGCGCTGATCTTTTCGCGGCGAAGGGAGAATGTCGCCATAGACGCGCTTGGCCTCCTCGGAAAACCACAGCAGGAAATCCGCTGCGTACTGGCACTCGATCCTGGCCGCCCGCAACGGTTTGCCCTGCTCAGTGGTCATGGTGCGCGCGAGGTCTTCCTTGGCCGCGACCATGAGGTCGTAGGCCTTTCTGAGGATATTGGCACGTTCAAACGCGGTCATTCCGGACCAGGCCGGAAATGCGGCCTCCGCGGCATCGACAGCCGCAATCGCCTCTGCGCGACCACCATCAGCAACATCAGCGATAACATCTCCAGTTGCTGGATTGGTTACCTCAAATGATTTCCCCGGCTGCGGAGACACCCATTGTCCGTTGAGTAGCATGTCGATCACCTGGATGGCTGGAACCCGGGCGGATTATAGCCACACGGTGCCCGCCGGCATCGCCTGCCCCCCCAAGAGCGGATAGAATTCCGCGCCTGTCGCCATCATCGCGGAAAATATCAATGAAACGTTTTGAGGCGGCCTTCGCCACTTGGATAGTCACCCACCCGTGGGTCGTGATTGCGCTCAGCTGCGCGCTCATCGCGATTCCCGCAACCGGACTTTCGAATCTTTATTTCGATTCGAGCTACCGCATTTATTTCGGTGAAGACAACCCGCAGCTCGCAGATCTCGAAGCCATCGAGGCGACTTACACCGAGAATCACAACGTGATCATCGTCGTCGCGCCCGAGGACAACGAGGTCTTCACGGCAAAGACCCTGCAGGCAATTGAAGAACTGACCGATGCTGCCTGGCAGGTGCCCTACGCCCGCCGGGTCGATTCAATTACCAACTTTCAGTACACCACCGCGACTGAAGATGACGTCATCGTACGCGACATGGTGAAGGGTGCCTCCGGCTTGTCCGACGACGAACTGCTTGAAGTCAAACGGGCAGTGCTGGCAGAGCCCGCGCTGATCAACCGACTTATTTCCAGCGGCGGCAATGTCACCGGCGTCAACATCACCCTGTCCATGCCCGAGGAAGAACTGACCACGGCAACGCCGACGGTCGCCAATCACGCCCGCGCAGCCGCAGCAAAGCTGGAAGCCGACTACCCGCACCTTAAAACCTATATTTCGGGCGTTGTCATGCTCGATCACTCGTTTTCCGAGAGCGCGCTTCGGGACTTTTCATTTCTGGTGCCCGTCAGTTTCGTACTCATGATGGCGCTGATTGCAATTCTGGTCGGCGGTATCGCCGGCACCTTTGTCACCATGATAATCATCATCACTTCAGTGATTGCCGCGATGGGAACGACAGGCTACATCGGCTTCCCACTGACCGCGATGTCGACGTCCGGCCCGATCATCATTCTGACCGTCGCCATCGCCAACTGTGTCCATGTCCTGGTCAGTTACGTCCACGGTCTGCGCAAAGGCGAGAATCGGCGCGAGGCCATGGAAGAAAGCCTTCGCATCAACCTGCAGCCGGTTTTCCTTGCCAGCGCAACAACGGCAATTGGGTTCACCAGCATGAACTTCAGCGAGGTCCCGCCCTTCGCACACCTTGGAAACATCGTTTGCTTCGGCGTCTTATTTTCGTTCGTCCTCACCGTCACCTTCCTGCCCGCGGTAATGACGCTCCTGCCCAATCGCCGCAAGTTCGCTGCTGCCAACGGCCAGGGCTCATTGATTATGTCGCGTCTGGCCGACTTCGTTATTGGGAAACAGCGCGGCCTCCTGTGGGCGATGGTGCTTATCTTCGGACTCATCATTGCCAACATCCCGCGTAATGAAATCAACGACGTATTCGTCCATTACTTCGGCGACTCAATCCCGTTTCGTGCCGATACCGATTTCATGATCGACAACCTCACGGGTGTTTACGTCAACGACTACTCGCTTTATTCCGGCGAGACCGGCGGGATCAGCAATCCGCAGTTTCTACGTGATGTTGAGAGATTGTCTGAGTGGCTGGAAACGCAGCCCGGGACTGTTCATGTGGACCGGTTCACCACTATCATGAAACGCCTGAACAAGAACATGCACGGTGAGGATGACGGCTACTACCGCCTGCCCAACGATCGCGAACTCGCAGCGCAGTACCTGCTGCTGTACGAAATGTCACTGCCCTACGGGCTCGACATTAACAACCAGATTGATGTTGACAAGTCGGCGACAAAACTCGCGCACACCATCGGCATGATTTCGAGCAAAGACACACTGGCGCTGGATCGACGCATCCGTGACTGGGTCGCCGAAAATGCGCCCTCGATCGAGTCGGTACGCAGTGGCAGCCCCACCCTGATGTTCTCTAATATCGGTCAGCGCAACAGCAAGGCCATGCTGCTAGGCACTTCGGTCGCCCTGGCCGCCATTTCCATTATTCTGATCTTGGCCCTGCGCTCATTCAGGATTGGCTCGATCAGCCTCATTCCAAACCTTGTGCCGGCGGCAGTTGGCTTTGGACTGTGGGGAATTTTTTTTGGCGAGGTAGGTATGACGCTGTCCGTTGTGACCGGTATGTCTTTCGGTATCGTCGTCGACAACACGGTTCATTTCCTGTCGAAATACCTGCGAGCCCGCCGCGAAAACCATATGTCAGCTGAAGATGCTGTGCGTTATGCCTTTAATACCGTGGGCAATGCCCTGGTCATTACAACGTCAACCCTGGTCATCGGCTTCTTAACTCTGGCGACCTCAAGCTTTAGTTTGAACGCAGACATGGGTCTGCTGACGGCAGTGGTGATTGCCGTCGCGCTGATCGCAGTATTTCTGTTGCTACCCCCTTTGTTACTTAGAATCGAGGGTGACAGCCCGCCATCGTCGAATGTCGGCGCCGGAGAAACGGCTAGCGCCTGACACCACGGAGAGGAAATCATGAAAGTCGTTCAACTTGGAAAAGTCATCGTCAAGGCCACACAGTTCCTTCAACCCGAAAAAGTTGAGGTGGATAGCGACGGTATTCGCCATGACCGTGCTTTTGCTCTGGTCGAGGCCGACGACAAGTTCATTGGTTCGTCCGAACACAGCGAGTTCATTCCGCTCAGGTTTACGCTTGATAACAATACCGACTGCCTCACGCTGGAGATGCCGGATGGCACCCGTGTCGAAGGGCCGGCCGGTGGCGGTGGCCGCAAATTCGACATTGACCATTTCGGACTGCGCACGATCAATGCCGCCGAAGTCGAGGGGCCCTGGGAGGCAGCGCTGTCCGATTACGCCGGCCGAAAAATCCGCCTCGTCCGATGCCTGACCGCGCAGCGTTCCATCGATGTATTCCCCGTGACCTTTTTAACCACGGGTTCACTGGACCGGCTGGCCTCGGAAGTCGGTGAGAGCGTGGACGCCACGCGCTTCCGCGCCGGTTTCGTGCTCGAAAACGACAATGCGCACGAAGAAGACGGCTGGGACGGCCGCCATTTACGCGTCGGTTCAGTGCTGTTTCGGGTTCGCACCGCCGTGCCGCGATGCCAGGTCACCGGCTACAACCCAGTCAACGGTAAGTCCGACCAGGCGGTTATGAAAGCGCTGATCAAGTATCGCGAAAAGGTGCACCTGCCCGACGGCATGATGCCCGACTACGCGACGCCGGGATTTGCGACCTATACCGAAGTCGTTGAGCCAGGCGTTATAGCTGTCGGCGACGCAGCCTCGCTGGTCGACTAGACAGCAACAGGAGCGACGCGTGCCTTTCAGCGCAAACTGATCAACGCGATGGCCAACGTTGATGCCGACGCGATCGCGTTTCCCACGACGCAATTGCCGGCGCCCAGCCGCGAGTCACTCGACCGTGGCGACTGGGCGACTTTCACCTTCCCGACCAACACCTTAATCGCGGCCCAGAGCTGGATGCCGGCCTTAAGCCTGCCTGCGGGATTCACCAGCGCCGGTCTCCCCGTCGGGCTGGAACTGGTCGGTCTGCCCTACAGGGAAGCCGACCTGCTGGCGCTGGCCGCTGCGGTGGAAGCCGTCACGCACCAGCGCCGGGCGCCGTCGGGGATCTGACTGATCTAGTAGGGGCTCTCGCCGGGCTGTCGGCCCATCGCATGTGCCTTCTCGATCCCGTCGAGAAACAGGCCATAGAAGTCACAAAGCATCTGGTCCATCTCGGCGGCAGGGAGTTCGCCTTCGGTGTAGTGGCCCTCCCAGACGATGGTAGTGCGCTCAGCGCCAGCCGCGATAAACGTCACGACGGCAACGTAGTCCGACATCGGCAGCGGATCATTTTCGACGATTGAATAGGCGATGACGTTCGGTTCATTGACCACATCCAGCCGTTCGACAATTTGCTCGGTCACGCCCAGTTCGGGTTTGAACCTGGCAAAGCGACGCGCGCCGGGGTAGCTCCCCTCGCAGCTGAACTCGGTCAGATTTCCCCGCGGATGCAGTCCTTCCAGCGCTGCAAAATCGGCCAGCCATTGCCAACAGTAGCTGAGTGGTGCATTCAGTGTTCGTTCCAGTTTTGCAAGCGGCATCGTTTGCCCTCCTCGTCATACAAGCCCCGGGTGGGTACGCATGGTCACACCTCGGCCCCGACTGTAAATATACTGCATGCAACACTGGCTTAGTGAGACCATCGCCCCGTGAAACCGACGCCCGTCATTATCGAAGTCGCGCTCAATGGCGCGACCCAAAAATCGAAGAATCCGAACACTCCGAAATCAGTCGACGAGCTGACGGCCGACGCCCTTGAATGTCTCAGTGCCGGTGCGCACATCGTCCATCAGCATGACGACCTCGGCGGTACATCGATGCTCGGCGGCACCTCCAGTGAACAAATGGCCGCGCAAAGTGCAGCGTTCTACCGCCGCGTTCTGGCCGAGGTGCCCGATGCCCTGCTCTATCCGACCAGCAACTGGCCCGGTGATATCAAGGCGCGCTGGAGCCACCAAATCAAGCTTTGCGAAGATGGCCTAGTTCGCATGGCTTATGTTGATCCGGGTTCGGTCAACATCAGCGTCACCGGCGACGATGGCTTACCACGTGTCGAGGGTAGCCTAATTTACGCGCACAGCTATGCCGACATTGCCTGGATGATGGCGCATAGTGAGGAACTGGGGCTAGCGCCGAGCATCGCAATCTTCGAACCGGGTTTCCTGCGCGTCGTTCGCGCCTACGAGGATGCGGACCGCCTGCCGCCGGGGGCCTTGATCAAATTCTATTTCGGCGAGCGCCTGCCGTTCGGCTTGCGGCCGACGAAAACGGCACTGGATGCCTATCTGGAATTGATGCGGGGATCCGGTCTGCCCTGGTCGGTGGCAGTTCTAGGCGGCGATGTCATCGCATCGGGGATGGCAGAAATGGCGCTTGAAGCAGGCGGGCACTTACGCGTGGGCCTCGAAGACTATGCCGGCTCGTCCCAACCAACCAACGCAGAACTCGTCCGCGAAGCCGTGGACCTCTGTAAGCAGGCCGGGAGACCTGTTGCAACGCGCGCCGAGGCGCACGCATTGCTGGGCATCCCGCAGTAGGAGCCGCGTCAGTCGCTATCCCTTGATGGAAATAGCAAACTCGGGGCAATTATCAACGGCAAGCTGCGCCTTCTCTTCCAGGCCCGTTGGCACGTCTCCGTCGTTCAGCGCGTGAGCGAGGCCGTAGTCATCGACATCGAAAAGCGCTTCGGCTACGAGGCAGCAACGGTTGTGCCCTTGGCAGCGGGTTTGATCAACTTTAACTTTCATCTGTGCTTAACCTGCCTGGAACCGGACCGGGACATTGCGGGCGCCTCGGATCTGGCCCGTCGCCCAACTCACGCCGTCACGATCAGACAGCGTAAATTCAGGGATTCGTGCAAACCACGCCCGCAAGGCGACCTCCATCTCCATTCTTGCGAGGTTTGAACCCACGCAGCGGTGGATACCAACGCCAAAGGCCAGGTGCCGGTTACGGGCGCGGTCGATAACAAATTCGTCCGCATCCTCGAACGCTTCTTTGTCACGGTTGGCAGCCGGGAAGTTGATCATCATCCGCTCGCCGCGCCTGACGGTGACGTCCCCGAGTTCGACGTCTTCCATTGCGACCCGACCCACCGACACCGGGGCGTAGTAGCGCAACAATTCCTCAACCGCAGTGGGAAAAAGTGCAGGCTCGGCCGCGAGTCGCCGGCGGTCGCTTTCATGGGTCGCAAAGTGCAACAACGACGAACCGAGCGCGCTCCAGGTCGTATCAATGCCCGCCACCAACAGCAGCACGCAATAATTGACTAATAGTTTGTCAGACATCGGCTTGCCATCGATTTCGGCGCGCGCCAACCGCGAAACATAGTCGTCACCATCGGCGCCACGCCGTTGTTCGATCAAACCGGCAAAATAGTCCTGCATCGCATGCATGCTTTTGGCCCGCAGTTCAGGATCTTTAACCCCGTCTTCCATGAAATCGATGACGTAGCGCGTGAACTCCTCGCTGCGGCTGGTATCAATGCCCAGCAGATGACCGATGACCTGGGGGGTGATCTGCTGGGCGTAATCGACCGCCGCATCACAACGTCCCTGCTCAATGAATCGGTCGATCAATCGGTTGCAGAGATTTTCGGTAAAGGCGCGGTACTTTTCTGTTGCCTTGGGTGAGAAAAAGGGCAGGATTACTCGTCGTAATGGCGTGTGTTCGGGTGGATCCGAACTGACCGGCGGCAATGTCTGCGTGTGGTAATCCGCCAGCAGATCAGTGCCCTCACGTAAGGGCACGATGGAGACCTGGCGATTTGACATCGATTCGGGCATCGCGCAGAGCGTGCGCGCATCCTCGTATTTGGTCGACATCCACAAACCGCCACCGCGTTCTGTATGCGCGACCGGGCAACGATTCTGAAGCTCTTTCCAGACCGGCTCCGGCTGCTCGGTGTATTCGGGACTAAAGATATCGAAATCCGTCGCCCAATCTGAAACCGGCTTCTCTTCACTCATGGTTCAGGGCCAATCTTGACTGATATAACCGTAGCAACACTCACGCCGTCTATGTAGCCATGGCCTTGATTTGCTCGGCCAGCGCGAGCAGTTTTCGTGCTTGCTTGAGGTGCGGCATGTCGAGCATTTTGCCCTCGAGCCCGACGGTGCCGAGCCCTGGGTTCTGTTCGAATACATCAACTACACGCTGAGCATAGTCAATCTCCTCGTCAGACGGGGTAAACGCACGGTTGATAACCTCTGACTGCGCAGGATGTATTGCAATCTTGCCGACAAATCCGGAACGGCGATCGCGCAGGCATTCCGCCTCGAGACCCTCGCTGTCCTTGAAATTAACGTAGACCACGCCCACCGGTTGGACATCGATCGCCCGCGAAGCAGCGAGGCATAGCGACTTGGCAAGGATGTAGGGATCGTCATAGTCACCGGTTACGGGATGACGGTTGTCACTGGCACCGAGCGCTGCCGACAAATCTTCTGCACCCCAGGTCATCGCCACCAGACGCGGCGAGACGTTCTCAAGGTAAGTGTGAAAAGTCAGTAACGATGCGCCGGTCTCCGTTGCCACGCTCAAAATTTTAGTGGACCCGGCCTCGATACCTTCGCGTACTTCGAGTACATCGAGATAATCGCCAAGCTTGTTAACCTCTGCTGCCGAGTACACCTTGGGCAACACGATGCCGTCAGGCGCGCCGGGCATCACGGCGGTTAAATCGGGTAACGCGAGGTCCGTGTCCAGTGGATTGATGCGTACCCATAGCTTGCGACGTGAGCGATCGGAATGGGTTTTAAGAAAATCCTGCACCATCTCACGGGCGATTTCCTGCCGATCGTTCGACACGGAATCTTCGAGATCAAGAATCAGGGCATCAGCGGGATTGCCTAAACTTTTCTCGAGCTTACGTTCGGAATCACCCGGCACAAACATCCACGAGCGAATCATGCTGCCGACTCCCTGGTCATGATGAGTCCGGCGCGCACGCAGTACGCCACCTCTTCATCGCGCTGGTTGTACATGAAGTGCTCGAAGGTCACGATGCCGGAGTCGTTCCGCGACTTGCTGATGCGTGTTTCCTTGACCCGGGTCACGGCTCGCAGGGTGTCGCCGTGGAATACCGGGTGCTTGAAGCGACAATCGGTCATACCCAGATTGCCGAGCGTGGTGCCAAGCGTCGTGTCCCCGACACTCACGCCAAGCATCAGGCCCAGGGTATAGATCGAATTGACCAGTCTTTGCCCGTGCAGCGTACCTTTCGAAAATTCTTCGTCCAAGTGCAGCGGCTGCGGATTATGGGTCATGGCGCAGAACATGATGTTATCCATCTCCGTGACCGTTCGGGTCAGCGCATGTTCGAACTCCATGCCGACTTCGAATTCTTCAAAATAAAGACCAGACATCGTTTTTCCTCGTTAATGATTCTGCCAATTTATTGGTTTCAATAGGACTTCGGCAGTCCTAAAACTTTCTCGGCGATATAACACAACACCAGGTGCGGCGAGATCGGGGCCAGGCGGTGAATGATCGCCTCGCGCAAATAGCGCTCTACATGATATTCCTTGGCGTACCCCATACCGCCGTGGGTCATGACTGCGTTGTTACAGGCATTGAACGCGGCTTCGCCGGCCAGGTACTTGGCTGCGTTGGCCTCCGGCCCGCACTCTTCGCCGCGGTCATACAATTGCGCCGCGCGAAATGCCATCAGGTTGGTTGACTCAAGCTCGGCCCAGCTTTGCGCCAGAGGATGCTGAATGCCCTGATTCTGGCCGATGGGTCGGTCGAAGACAACGCGCTCGTTGGCATAGGCGGTCGCACGACGAAGCGCCGCCCGACCGAGACCGACAAGCCCGGCCGCGATCAAAATCCGTTCAGGATTGATGCCGTGCAGCAGGTAACGGAATCCTTTACCTTCTTCACCGATGCGGTCTTCGACCGGAATTTCCAGGCCATCAAAAAAAATCTGGTTGGAATCGACACACTTGCGGCCCATTTTCTCGATTTCTGTAATCTCGACCTTGCTGCGGTCAAGGTCGGTATAGAACAAACTCAACCCGTCCATCGCGCGCTCTGTTTCGCTTTCATCCCGGGTTCTGGCGATGAGCATGATCTTGTTGGCCACCTGCGCAGTACTGATCCAGACTTTCTGGCCATGGACCACATAACGATCGCCTTTCAACACGGCGCGGGTCTTGAGCCGCGTGGTATCGAGGCCGGTGTTGGGTTCAGTGACGCCAAAGCAGGCGATGTCTTCGCGCTTGATCACAGGCGGCAACATGCGTTGTTTCTGTTCTTCGGTACCGTAGCGCACGACCGGGTTCAGACCGAAAATCCCGATACTGACCGACGACACGCCGCCATTGCCGGCGCCCGACTCGGAGATCGCCTGCGTCAGCAATGCCGCCTCGGTGATTCCCAATCCGGCACCGCCGTATTCTTCCGGGACCGCAATGCCCATGTAACCGTTGTCGGCAATCGCCTGGCAAAAGTCTTCCGGGAACTCACCGTCGCGGTCGCGCGCCAGCCAATAATCGTCGCCGAATTGTGCGCACAACTTGGTGACATGGTCGCGAATCTGCTGTTGCTCAGGCGTGAAATCGATGCTCATATTGTTATCTCATCAGGCTTGCACCAAGTCAGCGAGCTTGGCGTCAGACGGCAGAAACATGATGTGTGGTCCAGCTAGCCGCGCCATGATATCAACCCCACCGGCGACATCGTGAGATGCAGGGTCCCGCGCATATCGGCGTTGGCTGGCTGCTCGGAGAAATCGCCGGGCTAAAAGCGCGACGTGACCGGCGCATCGTTGGACTTGCGGAAATCGCGCCTAACATCGACGTGATTATCTATCCACTCGCCTACATCTTTTACCTCGGCGACCTCGATGCGGCTTTCGCAGTTTATGCGGCCCTACATCATCGTTATACCCATGGCGTGCTGTTCCTGCTGCTGGCCGGGGCAGCTGCCTGGTGCTGGGCATCGCCCAACTGTCGCGCAAAAGTTCTGCTACTGGCAATGCTGTCCGTCACCTTGTACGTCGGCGGTGACGTTGTAGCGTCTGGTCAAGCATGGCCAATTTTTCCATTCGCCCCGTTCGCGGAAATTTCTTCCACCGTGGCGTGGTCCATCGAGGCGAGCGACTGGCGTAATGTCGGGCTGTCATTCGCAGCGATAACGATGACCCTCGTGTGTGCGCGATACTACGGATACTCTCCGCTCGAATGTTTCAGCTATCGGGCAGATGCCTGGCTCGTTGCCGTCACGCGGGGTCAATTCGAATCCACGCGGCGATTCAGGATCGTCATCTATCTGACCCTGGCTGCAATCAGTGCGCTGGTTTTGTTGCCCCTGTGGTTATATTTTCGTTGAGCACAACCTCACCCCATGAACCCACCATGGCGGCTCAGGTAACCTAGAATCAGAGTGTGCTCATGTTTATCAGGAGATCGGAATGACCGACCCGCTCATTTACACTGCCGGCGATCGTCCCGAAGCCATGGATGTGATCGGTGAAAAGCTCACCATTCTCGCGTCGGCCAAGCAAACCGCCGGCTACGAGATTTTTTACCAGGATGGCAAGGTCGGGCACGGACCGCCGCCGCACCATCATGCCTGGGATGAAGCTTTCTTCGTTGTTAAGGGCAAAATCGACTTCGGTGTCGACGATCGGGAATTGACCGCAACACCCGGGACGCTCGTGCACATTCCGGGCAGCAGTGTCCACTGGTTCAAATTCGTTGAAGACGGCGAAATGCTGTCGATCACGGGGCCCGGTAGCGGTGCGGCACCATTCTTCACCCAGATACACGAAACCGTCGACGGACCGGACGACATCAAGAACCTGATCAAGGCAGGCGAAGACCACAAGGTCGATTTTAGCGGTGGTTAAACCGGGCGGATCGCAGGCTGTCCTCGACTCCCACCGGACACCCTGCCTCAGGCGCCGTCGAGCGCCGATTGTGCAAGCGTAATGGCGCGACCAATGCGCTCGCGAATGTCATCCATGTCGACACCGGTAGTGTCCTTTTTGCCTTCGCGGTAGCGGGCGTAAACACCGTGGATGATCATGGCGGTCTTACACCAGTTGAAAGCAGAGTAATAACTCAGCTCAGACAGATCGCGGCCCGTCCGTTCAGCGTAGCGCGCGGCCATCGCCTCGCGCGACGGGAAACCGGGTAATGCCGTTGCCGCTTCGTCGCGGCCGGGCATGGGATCACCTGGGAGTGCCCACTGGTTCATCGCGTAGGCGAGGTCGGCCAGCGGGTCACCCAGGGTCGAGATCTCCCAGTCGAGTACCGCTGCGATCTTCGCATCCTTACCGATCAGGCAGTTGTGCACACCGTAGTCGCCGTGGACAACGCGTGCGGGCCCCTGTTCCGGAATGTGGGCGTTCAGGTAAGCCTGCAATTCGTGCAGCTTGGGATCATCGTAGTCTGCCGCCTCCGCCGAGGCCGTCCATGACCGATACCAGGTTTTAAGCTGCCGGCCGATGTAATTTTCTTTCTTGCCGAGGTCACCTAAGCCGATCTCGTCGGGATCCAGTGAATGCAAATCGGCCAGCACGTCGATGAACGACCACCCCAGTATTTCGCGCTGGTCGGCAGCGACCCAGTCTTCGCTGTCGGCCGTGTTGTAAAGCGCCTTACCTTCAACGTGCCCCATGACATAGAAATGGGCGCCGGTGACTTCCGCACCCGGGCAGAATCCCAGTGCCGGCGCGACCGGCACGGGCGTCGGACCGAGCGCGGAAATGGTGGCCCACTCGCGGCCCATGTCATGGGCCTTGGGTAACAATTGACCGCGCGGAGGTCGCCGGATGACGGCGATCTTGCCGTTCGTGTCCTGAATGCGGTAG
>CAXGUU010000026.1:0-19026 GCA_964012875.1 uncultured bacterium | reverse complement strand
GCGGCCGCGGATCCTGCTCTGCGTGTTGATCGTAATAGCTGCCACCATAGGGCGAGTTTTTTCGGGATGTCGACGCAGTAGACGTCGATCTGAAGGTTTTCAGCAACGATTTTTACCGGCAGTAGACTGGTTCCAGTCTAGATCCGGTGCTCGATATGCTCCGCTACATCGCTAGTGAAACCGACGCCTGGCTGGTAATTAGCTGCCTGTTGATACCGAGTTTTAACGATTCCGAACGGGAAATAGGGTCAATGTGTGCTTGGATCGCCGAGCACGTAGGTACCCGCGTCCCCTTGCACTACAGCGCTTTCCATCCCGGCTGGAAAATGAACGACGTACCGGCAACGCCGTCCACGACCGTGCGCCGCGCACGTCGCCAGGCGCTTGCCGCACGATTAAAGTGCTTTTACACCGGTAATATTGTTGATGCTGGGCGCGACCGAACCGATTGCGCATCCTGCGATGCAGTACTCATTCAGCGGAATTGATACGAAATTGAGGCGTATCGCCTGACTGCCGAGGCGAGCTGTCGTGATTGCGGGCCACCGTGTGATGGCGTATTTGGGTCCGACCCGGGTTCATGGGGACGGCGCTAACAACAAATTCCCATCAAAGGTTCGGTGCAACACCTTGAATATTTAAGGCCGGATCACTATCATGCCGCGACTCTGATGCGGGGTGGAGCAGTCTGGCAGCTCGTCGGGCTCATAACCCGAAGGTCGCAGGTTCAAATCCTGCCCCCGCTACCAACTTTTAAAGGCCCCGGGTATACGGGGCTTTTTATTTTTTGGGACAAATATGCAAGACCGCCTACACACAGTGCTCGAACCGACCGTGACTGGCCTGGGGTATGAGCTGTTGGGCATCGAACGCGGGCGAGGCCCGGATGCCCAGTTGGTGCGTTTGTATATTGATCATGTCGATGGAATCTCGGTTGACGACTGCGAGACGGTCAGCCGCCAGGTCGGCGATGTGATTGAAGTAGAAAACGCGATTCGCGGGGCATACACCCTGGAAGTTTCCTCACCGGGGGTTGAGCGTCCACTGTTCACGCTTGAGCAGCATCGGCCTTTTATTGGCAACAAAATCCAAGTTCGGCTGCGCAGCATGGTCAATGGCCGCCGGCGCCTTTCGGGGGTGCTGAACGATGTTGGCGCGGAGGAACTGGTCGTCGACGTGGACGGCGAGGCCTTCAATGTGCCGTTTCTTGAGGTTGAGCGTTCTCGCCTCGTGGCCGAATGGTCTTAACCCCGAATCCATCGGCGAGCGCGTCGTTAAGGTATTGAGCGAATGGACAATAAAGAAATTCTGACCGTCGTTGAAGTCGTTTCCAACGAAAAGAGCGTCGGTAAGGACATCATCTTTGAGGCGCTTGAAGCGGCGTTGGCCAGCGCAACCAAAAAACGATTTACCGAGGATGTCGAATGCCGTGTTGCCATTGATCGTGTGACCGGCGATTACGATGCATTCAGACGCTGGGAAGTGATTGACCCGGCGGTACAGCCGGTACTGGATGCCGAGTCTGAAACCTACGAGGAAGAACTCGAGGCCGCCGAGATGATTAAGGCGGGTCAGCTCCCATACCCGGACCGACAGATTTGGTTGGCCGACGCGCAAGCGCAGAACGCTGAATTGAAGGTCGGAGATTTCGTCGAAGAACCCCTTGAGGCTGCGGAATTCGGTCGCATTGCGGCTCAAACCGCTAAGCAGGTCATTGTCCAGAAAGTTCGCGAAGCAGAGCGCGCCCAGGTCGTCGAAGCTTATGCCGATCGGGTTGGCGAATTGGTAATGGGCGTGGTGAAACGGGTCGAACGTGGGAACATTTACGTCGATCTGGGCGGTAACGCCGAAGCCGCTGTTACCAAAGATCAGATGATTCCCCGCGAACTTGTGCGCTCCGGCGATCGCGTGCGTGGCTTCCTGTACGACGTACGCGCTGAAAAGCGTGGTCCGCAGTTGTTTGTCAGCCGCACAGCTAAAGAATTACTGATTGAGCTGTTCAAGCTCGAGGTTCCGGAGATTGGCGAAGGTGTCATTGACATCCTGGCAGCGGCGCGGGACCCGGGGCTGCGCGCTAAAATCGCCGTCAGGAGCCGCGATCAGCGAATCGACCCCGTTGGAGCGTGCGTCGGTATGCGGGGCTCCCGCGTACAGGCCGTATCCAACGAACTGGCCGGCGAGCGGGTCGACATTATCCTGTGGGACGAGAACCCGGCCCAGTTCGTTATTAATGCTATGTCGCCGGCCGAGGTCGTATCCATTCTGGTAGACGAGGATACGCGCACGATGGATGTCGCAGTCGTCGAGGAACAGTTGTCTCAAGCCATCGGACGAAATGGTCAGAACGTTCGCCTCGCCAGCCAATTGACCGGCTGGGAGTTGAACGTGATGACGGAAACGGAAGCCGAGCAGAAGACCGAAGAAGAGGTTGTGACCAACCAGAAGATGTTCATGGAGTTATTGGACGTCGACAGTGAGGTCGCGATCATTCTCGTGCAGGAAGGTTTTACGTCAATCGAAGAAATTGCCTATGTGCCTGAGCAGGAAATGCTCGACATTGATGAGTTCGACGAAGACCTCGTGCAGGAACTGCGCCAGCGGGCAAAGGATCTCCTGCTGACCCGAGCGATTGCCAACGAAGAGCAGCTTGGAGACGCCCGGCCAGCCGACGACCTGCTGACGATGGAAGGGATGGACGAGGATCTCGCCTTTCGCATGGCTGCCGCCGGAATCGTGACGATGGATGACCTGGCGGAGCAATCGATCGACGAATTACTCGAGCTTGGCGACCTCGACGAAGCGCGAGCGGGTCAACTCATTATGAAGGCGCGTGAGCCCTGGTTTGCTGAAGCAGAGCAGAGCCAACATAGCGAGGTAAACGTTGATGGCTGAGGTCACTGTTCAGCAGTTTGCGGGCGTTGTCGGTATCTCGGTCGACCGCCTGGTGCAACAGTTGACCGAGGCCGGTCTACCGGCAAAGGTCGCTGACGACACGATCACTGACGATGAAAAAAGTCAGTTGCTCGCCTACCTGCGCAAGATGCACGGTAAGAACGAGACTGCGTCGGAACCGGCCAAAATCACGCTGCAGCGCAAAACCGTCAGTGAGATCAAAGTGCCGGCAGAGCGGGGTCGGACGCGAACACGAGGCGCGAAACTCGCGGCTGCAGCAAAGACTGTCAGTGTAGAGGTGCGCAAGAAGCGAACCTACGTCAAGCGCAGCGTGGTCGCCGATGAAGAACAGGCCAAAATTGACCAGGAGTCGGCAGACCGGGAGCGCGAACTGGCGGCCGAGGAAGCTGAGCGACTGGCACAGCAGCGGGCTGAGCAGCAAGCCGAAGAGCAACGCATAGCCGAAGAACGCGCGCGGATTGAAGCCGAAGAACGAGCGCGCGAAGAAGAACAGCTGGCTGCAGAACAGAAAGCCAAAGCAGAATCCGAAGCCCGGGCTGCGGTAGAGGCTGCCGTGCAGGCCGAGCGTGAGGCTGCGGCTGCACCGCAGGAGGCAGCGCCGCCGCCCGCGCCTCCCGCAGACAAGAAGAAGGGCAAGGGTCGTGGCCGTGACCGGGACAACGGACGTGGCGGGCGGCGAGAATTACACGTCGCTAGTGATAAGTCTGGTAGGCGGCGCAAGAAACAGGCCTCACGCAAAGTGCTTTCCGGCGGTACATCCAAACACGCGTTTGAGAAACCGACGGCCCCGGTTGTTCGAGAAGTCGTGATTTCGGACAGCATCTCGGTTGCTGAACTAGCGCAGCGCATGTCCGTCAAAGCCGCCGAAGTCATCAAGGTAATGATGAACCTGGGCAGCATGGTCACGATCAACCAGATCCTGGATCAGGAGACGGCGACCGTGGTCGTTGAGGAAATGGGCCACAAGCCCAAAGTGGTCCGTGAAAATGCGATTGAGGAGTCCCTGCGCGAACCCGAGGCGGACGACGCTGAGCTCGAAACGCGGGCCCCGGTTGTCACTATCATGGGCCACGTCGACCACGGTAAAACCTCGCTGCTCGACTATATTCGAGACGCTCGGGTCGCAGCCAGTGAAGCCGGCGGTATAACCCAACACATCGGTGCTTATCGTGCTCAGACTGATGCGGGTTCGATTACGTTTCTGGATACACCTGGTCACGAAGCGTTTACAGCCATGCGCGCGCGCGGCGCCCAGATTACGGATATCGTCGTGCTGGTTGTCGCGGCCGACGACGGCGTGATGCCACAAACCGAAGAAGCGGTGAAGCATGCGCGAGCCGGTGACGTACCGCTCATCGTTGCGGTGAATAAAATAGACAAGGCCGAAGCGCAACCGGATCGAATCAAACAGGAGCTCGCGAACCTCGAAGTGATTCCGGAAGACTGGGGCGGCGATGTTCAGTTCGTCCATGTCTCTGCTATCACGGGAGAGGGGGTGGACCAACTGCTCGACGCAATTAGCCTGCAGGCAGAAGTCCTGGAGCTGAAGGCTGCTGCGAGCGGCGCGGCCCGCGGTACCGTGATTGAGTCACGTTTGGACAAGGGGCGTGGCTCGGTCGCCACTGTGCTGGTGCAGGGCGGGTGTCTCAAGCGCGGCGATATATTGCTCACCGGAGCTGAGTACGGCCGTGTTCGCGCAATGAGCAACGCCTACGGCGAACAACTTGAGGAGGCGGGACCGAGCGAGCCGGTTGAAGTGCTCGGACTGTCGGGCACGCCAAACGCGGGCGATGAGGCAATGGTTGTCGCCGACGATCGCAAGGCACGCGAAATCGCCGATTACCGAGTTGACAAGGACCGCGAATCGAAACTGGCGCGCCAGCAGGCCGCCAAGCTCGAGAATATGTTCGCGCAGATGAAAGACGGCGAGCAATCGTCGGTCCGCGTTCTGCTCAAGGCGGATGTACAGGGTTCGAGTGAGGCCTTGTCAGATGCTCTGACGAAGTTGGGTAATGACGAAGTGCGTGTTGACCTGGTCGCTGCGGGTGTCGGCGGTATCAATGAGTCTGACGTTAATCTGGCGATGGCCTCCAATGCCACGGTTATTGGCTTTAACGTGCGTGCCGACGCCGCATCGCGCCGGCTGGTGGAAGAAGAAGGTCTCGATTTGCGCTATTACAGCGTAATTTACGACGTTCTTGATGACGTAAAGGCAGCTATCAGTGGTCTGTTGTCGCCGGAGATTCGTGAAACGATCGTAGGCATCGCCGAAGTGCGGGATGTCTTCAGATCATCTCAGCTAGGTTCAATCGCCGGCTGCATCGTCGTCGAAGGTACGGTCAAGCGTAGCAATCCGATCCGCGTACTGCGCGACAACGTGGTGATATACGAAGGTGAACTGGAATCGTTGCGGCGGTTTAAAGATGACGTCAACGAAGTGCGCTCCGGAACGGAGTGCGGTATCGGTGTTAAGAACTATAACGACGTTAAATCAGGTGACCAGATAGAAGTCTACGAGCGCACTGAAGTCGCCCGTACTATTTAGGGTGAAATCTCCGGAATTCAGCCGGATTGAACGCGTTCAGGCAACCGTAAAACGTGTGCTGGCGAACCCGCTGAACGAAATCGCACGCGAGCTGGATCTGGGTATTTTGACGATCACGAACGTAAATTTGTCGCCTGATCTCAGGCGCGCCGAGATTTTCGTAAGCACATTGAACGATAACTTTGACGATTCGACGCTGATCGATCACTTGTCGCGGCGGACGGGCGAATTGCAGCACGAAATGGCGAACCAATTGCGGACTAAACGGACACCCGTGCTCAAGTTCAGACTTGACCATGGCATGGCGCGGAGCGCACGCATTAATGAGCTTCTGGGCGATTCAAACAAGGATGCTGGGGAGGCCTGATGGGCAAGCGCGCGAGCCGGCGGCATGGGCGTCCGGTTGATGGCATTCTGCTGCTGGATAAGGCGATGGGACCGAGTTCCAATCAGGCCCTGCAGCAGGTGAAACGAATCTTCAAGGCGGCCAAAGCGGGTCACACCGGAAATCTCGACCCGATGGCGAGTGGGCTGTTACCGATTTGTTTGGGCCAGGCCACCAAGGTTTCGCAATATCTGCTCGATTCCGACAAGCGTTACCTTGCTGAGTTTACATTTGGGGCTGTCACGACCACGGGCGATGCTGAAGGCGAAATCATTGAACGTCGTCCCACCGACGATTTATGCGAACAGCGGCTCACTGATGCCATGGCGCAGTTTGTCGGTGAAATTGAGCAGATACCGCCGATGTACTCAGCGCTAAAGCACAAAGGCCAGCCCCTGTACAAGTTGGCCCAACAGGGAATCGAAGTTGAGCGCGACCGACGCCGAATTACAATCTCCGATTTTCGTCTGCTTGGCTTCGGTGAAGGTACGGCGACGGTCGATATCGCGTGTTCGAAAGGTACCTACGTACGCACGTTGGCCGAAGATCTTGGGCGGAAACTGGGCTGTGGTGCTTTCGTGTCGGGGCTACGCCGCGTCAAATCTGGCCCGTTTGAGATCGGGGACGCCTTAACGATTCAACAGTTGGAAGCGCTGGCAGACAAGGGTGACCTGGCTGCCGTCGATGGCCGCTTGCTGGGCATCGACAGTGCGCTGATGCATTTGCCCCGATACGTACTAACCGCCGATTCTGAACGCAGTCTGATCCATGGGCAGACGGTGCGCTGCGCGCAGGGGGGGTTCCATGGTGACGTACGTTTATACGATCGCATGGGCAGTTTCGTGGGTATTGGTGATGCCCGAGCCGACGGCCGCATCGGCCCGCGACGGCTGATGCGTCTGGAACTGCATGGACAGAGTACGCAAACGCCTATAAAAATAGCCTGATTTCGCTTGTGGAGGACTACCTCCACGGTTAGAATACGCCGCCGAAATTAGACTAGTCAGACGAGCACAAAGGATAGAAGGGAGAGTCATTACATGGCTTTGTCGAGTGAGAACAAGAGCGCGATCATCAGTGAATACCAGCTCTCGGGGACCGATACCGGTTCTCCGGAAGTCCAGGTAGCATTGCTGTCTGCTCGCATCAATGATCTTTCCGATCATTTCAAGGCGCACAAGCACGATAACCATTCGCGCCAGGGGCTGCTCCGTATGGTAAACAGCCGCCGCAAGCTGCTCGACTACCTCAAAGGCCGGGACGTGGAGCGCTACCGCAATCTGATCGCCCGCCTGGGCCTGCGAAAATAGCGCAGAGCCAAAATTTCTTTTTACCGAAATCGTTTCTCCAAGCCGCTGAATTCTCCAGCGGCTTTTTAGTTTGTAATGTACAGGAAATCACTATGACGCCATCCTCGGTCTCGTTTGAGTACGGCAGCCACAAGGTCACACTGGAAACCGGCAAGGTTGCCCGCCAGGCTTCAGGGGCGGTCATCGCCACCATGGGAGACACCGTGGTTATGTCGACTGTCGTCGGTAGAAAGAATGCCGATTCAGGGCGCGACTTCTTCCCATTAACCGTCGATTATCAGGAGCGGACCTATGCCGCAGGTAAGATTCCAGGTGGGTTTTTCAAGCGCGAAGGCCGCCCCACCGAGAAGGAAACGCTGACCTCACGGCTTATCGATCGCCCCGTAAGACCATTGTTCCCCAAGGGCTTCAAAAACGAGGTCCAGTTGATTCTGACAGTGATGTCACTCGATCCTAAGGTTGACCCGGATATTCCGGCGCTACTCGGCGCATCCGCGGCGCTTTCGATTTGCGGTATGCCGTTTGGGGGCCCGATCGGCGCGGCTCGCGTCGGTTACAAGAACGGCGAATACCTGCTCAATCCAAGTTTCGGGGAACTCGACGATTCTGAATTGGATCTGGTCGTCGCCGGTACCGAGTCCTCCGTGCTGATGGTCGAATCTGAGGCTAAAGGGCTCAGCGAGGCCGTAATGCTTGGTGCGGTGACGTTCGGACACGATCAGTCCCAGACTGCCATCAATGCCATTAATGACCTGGTCAAGCAGGTCAGTCCCGAACCCTGGGAATGGTCGGCGGAGGAATCGAATACGACGCTGGTCAATGCAGTGGGCACGAAGTACCGGGCAGCCATTGCAGAAGGCTATGGGATCGTCGATAAGCTTGCACGCCGCGACCGGCTGTCCAGCTTGCGCAGCGAAATTCTGGAGGATCTCGCGGGCGGTGATGAGTCCGAATACAGTGCGGGCGAAGTTGCTGCCGTTGTTGACCATCTTGAGCACGAAGTTGTACGCAGCAGCATCCTTGATGGTAACCCGAGAATTGATGGTCGCCAGCGGGATGAAGTGAGAGCGATTTCCGTTGAAGTGGACGTTTTGCCTCGCACGCATGGCTCGGCGCTGTTCACTCGCGGCGAGACCCAGGCTCTGGTTGTGACCGCTCTTGGTACGGAACGTGATTCACAAATTGTTGACGCGATCGAAGGCGAACGTCGAGAGCCGTTCATGCTGCATTATAATTTTCCCCCATTTTGCGTCGGTGAAACTGGTCGTGTCGGCTCTCCCAAGCGCCGTGAGATCGGTCACGGCCGCCTGGCCAAACGAGGCATCCAGGCCGTTATGCCCGATATGTCTGAGTTCCCATACGTGATTCGTGTGGTCTCGGAAATTACCGAATCGAATGGCTCAAGCTCGATGGCATCAGTGTGTGGCACAAGTTTGTCGTTGATGAATGCCGGTGTGCCGATTTCCGCGCCGGTAGCCGGTATCGCGATGGGTCTGATCAAGGAAGAAGAACGCTTCGTCGTGTTATCCGACATTATGGGTGACGAAGATCACCTCGGTGACATGGATTTCAAGGTCGCTGGAACCGCAGATGGCATCACCGCCCTGCAGATGGACATCAAGATCGATGGAATCACGCGGGAGATTATGGAAGTTGCGCTGGACCAGGCTAAAGAGGGGCGCATGCACATCCTTGGCGAGATGAACAAAGTGCTCGCCGAACCGCGCGAAGAAATGTCCGAGCACGCACCGCGGATTGTCAGCTTCAAAATTCCAACCGACAAGATTCGCGATGTCATCGGTAAGGGCGGCGCTACCATCCGGCAGATTACCGAGGAGACGGGCGCCACCATTGATATCGACGACGATGGCACGATCAAGATCGCATCGGTCGATAACGCGGCCGGGCAGGCCGCCCGTTCGCGAGTTGAGGCTATAACGGCCGATGTTGAAGTCGGAACGATTTACGAAGGCAGGGTTCAGAAGTTGATGGACTTCGGAGCGTTCGTCAACATTCTGCCGGGCAAGGACGGTCTCGTTCACATATCGCAAATTTCAGAAGAGCGCGTCGAAAATGTCAGTGACAAGCTCGCCGAAGGCGATATGGTTAAGGTCAAGGTACTGGAAGTCGACAAGCAGGGCCGTATTCGCCTGAGTATGAAGGCGGTCTAGGCCGGAGCGATACCGCTAACGCGGATCCGTCAACGCCTAATGAGTCGCGGCGGCACTCGCTAAAAGTGGGGAACAGGTTGCGCCCCGATGCGGGTCGCTACCGCGATAAACAGCGAGCTATTAGGCCCTGCGACGCCGACTCAGCATAACGCCTGCGGCGTTATGCGCTAGGCGCCCGACAGCCACGCGGTACACCGAGGGTTGAGCGGTTGATACGCGCTGTACCTCTGTACCGAAATCCGGATTAACGCTGACCCAGCGCTCAGCGTCGACCAGCTTTGCAAAACTGCCGATGACTACATATTGCCTGGCTGCGAGTTTTGCGATGGGCGGTGACGAGTGTGCAGTCTGCTGATCAGACTCCGGCGAATTGTTTGGCGCTTTTCACGCGGTTCTCCCGTCGAGCGCTCGAACCGGTAGGCACGCGGGCTTGCGCATGAGGTCGGTATAGGAACCGCTCAGGTTTGACAGGGCGGTCGGGATGTTGGTGTGTGGTTCATCGTTACCCGAGTGAAGATGCCGGTGCCTGGCGCACCCAGCCAAACAGGCACATACAACGCTCACGCAAGCCTTCATGGTTTCCGTCCTCGATGGATAATGCCGACGCATTAGAAATGACATGAAAAGCAAAAATAAATTAAATAATATAAATAGTTTGAGTCAGTTATTTAATGTTAATAATTAGAAATTAATCACTGCGCAATCAGGCTGCGTTGTTGATAGACCTGCGGTCTGTCGCGATCAAGGGGATATGAACATCGTATGGCTGGAGTCGCAGCGGACCGACAATCTGCTCCTCAAATGCCAGCGCGATGCAATGGTCGTAAGGATTGGTGGCCAGCCACCGATCGTAATACCCTCCACCGTAGCCGACCCGCTCACCGGTTTCACTGAATGCAAGCCCGGGCACCAGGACACAGTGGATTGGGGCATCCCAGACGGGCGCCGATTCATCTGGTGACAAGATTTCCATGGAGCCGGTACGCAGATGCTCCCAGCCAGGAAATTCGACCGCCTCCATCATGCGCTGGCCGGCAATTCGTGGAACGAGGATTGTTTTGCCGGCCGCGAGTGCATCATCGATCAGTGGATGGGTATCCACTTCAATTGCGGTGGATATGAAGATGAATATGCTCTGTGCGCTGGCGAATTCGGGCATACGGTTGAGGCGGTCTCGCACTCGTATGCTGGCGGCGTCCCGTGAGTTTGGCGCCATTGCCTCGAGTCTTCGGCGGATGTCGGCTCGTATCGCTGCTTTCCCGTCTTTCATTGAGTGTCATACCTGATTGAAAAACTTGAAATTATGTCTTTGTTTTCGGACGATTGGCTCGTACAATGCGCGCCCAATTACGACGCGTTCGCGATGGCGTCGATGGTTTTTAACAGGCAGTACAGTGCCAACTCTACTGCCAAGGATTGTTTGATTTATGGTTACGATTAGATTGTCTCGCGGCGGTGCGAAGAAGCGGCCGTTTTACCACATCGTTGTGGCTGATCGCCGAAACAAGCGCGATGGCAGGCACCTGGAGCGCGTGGGGTTTTTCAACCCACTGGCCGGCGACGATGAGGAGGGCTTCCGGCTTGACCAGGAGCGCTACGACTACTGGTTGTCGGTTGGCGCGAAGCCTTCTGATCGCGTGCAGCAACTGGTTAAATCCAACGCTGCGGCATCTTAAAACGCTGCGACTGAAACGCCGACGGGCGTACAATTACTGTGCGTTCCCCGCCCGACAAGGGGCTGTCGGTGAGTGAGCTGGTAACCGTTGGCCGAATCGGCGCGGTGTTTGGGACCCGTGGTTGGTTACGCGTTCATTCATACACGCGTCCGGCATCCAATTTACTCGACTACTCGCCCTGGTTTATTGGCGAGCAGCACGAAAAGCTGGACGTCGTTGATTCCCGGGTTCACCATGGTTCGTCAATTGTCCAGCTGGACGGCGTTACGGACCGAACGCATGCAGCAACCTATGTTCGTTGTGACATTGCGGTAAAGCGGGACTTGTTTCCGCGCGATGACCCTTCGGCTTTTTACTGGCTTGATTTGATAGGCATGGAAGTCGAGAACCAGGACGGTTCAGTACTGGGTACGGTTTCGACAATGCATGAAACCGGAGGGAATGACGTCATGGAGATCGGCGGCGGGCGAAATGTCCTGATCCCTTTCGTTAGTGGTGTTTATGTTCTTTCCGTAGACACTCGAGCCCGGCGCATTTTCGTTGACTGGCCCGATGATGACTAAGCGCGGGCGATGCGCTACAACCTCGCTGGATGGTGCGATTAGCAATTAAGCATGGTTTCGAAGTTCACTGTCATCACATTATTCGCCGACATGATCGACGCCTATTGCCGGCAAGGCGTCATTGGTCGGGCCCGTCAGCAGGGGTTGATGGAAGTAAACACGGTAAGCCCGCGGGATTTCGCCTCGGGTAAGCGGGCCAACACTGACGATTCGCCCTACGGGGGCGGTCCCGGCATGGTCATGTCGGTGGCGCCCTTGCGGGCAGCCATTTCCTGCGCGCGCGAAATGTCACCTGCCGCCACCCACGTGGTGCATCTGACGCCGCAAGGCAGGCCGTTTACGCATCGGGACATGCCGGCGTTAGCACGGTTTCAACACCTCATCCTCATTGCGGGACGTTACGAGGGCATCGATGAACGCGTGCTGGAAAGCGACATCGACAGCGAATGGTCAATTGGCGACTTTGTCCTGAGCGGCGGTGAACTCCCGGCTTTAGTGATGATCGACGCGCTGGGTCGGTTTATACCCGGTGTGCTCGGCGACAGCCGTTCCGTGTCCGAGGATTCTTTCTGCGACAACCTGCTCGATCATCCGCACTATACGCGGCCGGAAGAGGTCGATGGCGCTCGGGTGCCAGCCGTGTTGTTGAGTGGTGATCACGCGGCGATTGCCCAGTGGCGGCGCCAGCAAAGGCTGCGTCGGACCCTAAGTCGCCGGCCCGAATTGCTTGACGCCGCCAACCTCGATACAGACGATCTGGCCTTTCTCGAGACCCTCAGACACGACCCGGAGTGGCCCGAATGACAGCAATGGTGAAGCCAATGTTCGGGAGCAGGACCAATTTTAGTCGCAACCGCCCAAGGGCCGCCGCGGCTAGTGAAAATTCGTGTTCGTTTGGGGTAGAATCGCGCGCTTCCCAAAATACCCGAGAAGACGATGAGCAACATCATCAGCGAAATTGAAGCTCAGCAAATGCAGCGTGACGTACCTGATTTCGGTGCCGGAGACACAGTGGTCGTGCAGGTAAAGGTCAAGGAAGGCAATCGTGAACGCCTGCAAGCATTCGAGGGTGTGGTGATCGCTAAGAAAAATCGCGGTCTCAATTCCTCGTTCACTGTGAGAAAGATTTCCCATGGCGAGGGTGTGGAGCGCGTGTTTCAGACCTATAGCCCTATAATCGCGGAGATCGAAGTGAAGCGTCGCGGTGACGTTCGTCGCGCCAAGCTGTATTACATGCGTGACCGTCGCGGCAAAGCCGCCCGAATCAAGGAAAAAATTCGCGTCGGCGGCACCAGCTAACGGTTGCGGTCGCTCAGTTCCGAGGCACGGCAGTTCAAACGCCGTCAAGCGGGTATGGATCCCGCGCGGAACGCCGGGGCCGGAATTTTGGCCTTGGGATTGAGCTCGTGATTACTAGACCGGCCCGCTGCCGAATCTGTCGACGAGATATTCGATTATGTCGTTTGATTCGAACATCCACATCGGTTTCTGACTGGATTTGTTGATCAAAAGGCACGGCACGGTTGTGCGACCGCCGCCGTAGGCCAGGGCTCGGTAATGCTGGTTGTCGCGCATGATGTCGCGCAGCTCGATGTTTAACTTCAGATGCGCGACGGCGCGCCTGACCCGGGCACAGAACATGCACGTATCGTAGTGGTACAACGCAAGTTCCGCGGTTGCGACGTCCACCTTAGTCTGGGCCTCGCTATCCCGATTGACTTCGCCGATTTCCCATGGCCGGGCATTAAACCAACTATCAGGCATGTTCTTCCTACTCGCTTTTTCCTTGGCGTTAGCATAAGTAGGGGTAATCGTTTACGCAATTCCCGGTTCAGGTCACAATCTGACTCTGTTTGAAATCTACGCCCGTTCCCGACAGGAAGTTTTGTTATTAATCCGGACGAGACACGTATAGTCGCATTCACCGACCACCTCTGGCTCGAGTTTGGTTTGAGCGACAATACCGTCGATGCCTATCGCAGCGATCTCAAACGACTTAGTCATTTTTTGCGCAAAAACGGCGGGTCTCTGGAAACAGCGGACGAAAGCGAGCTCAATGATTTTCTGGTTCAGGGCGCTGATTCTGCTCGAACAACGGGAAGGCGCATGTCGTCAATTCGACGTTTCTACCAGTACCTCTTGCGAGAGAAAATTATTGACGCCGACCCCAGCGAAAATCTGGTAGGCCCTAAAGGCGGGCGAAAACTGCCCAAGTCACTGTCACAAGCGGATGTAGACGCGTTGCTCGAGGCGCCGCAAACCGGCGATGCGCTCGGACTTCGGGATCGCGCGATGCTCGAGCTGCTTTACGCGACCGGGCTGCGCGTATCGGAATTGGTCGGGATTGAACTGACCCAGGTTAATCTGCGGCAGGGTGTCGTTCGGGTGAGCGGCAAAGGCAACAAGGAACGCCTCGTGCCACTCGGAGAAGAGGCGATTTCGTGGTTGCAGCGCTACCTGAGCGAGTCTCGCGGCCAGCTCGTAGAGGGCAAACCCTCGCGCTCAGTCTTTGTCACCCGGCGCGGCGGTGCTATGAGCCGGCAGTCGTTCTGGTACCTTATCAAGAAATACGCGCAACGGGCCGGAATAAATTCAGACTTGTCGCCGCACACGTTACGCCACGCCTTTGCGACACATTTGCTCAACAACGGCGCTGACTTGCGTGTTGTCCAAATGCTGCTTGGCCACAGCGATATTTCAACCACACAAATCTACACCCACATCGCAACTGAGCGTTTGAAGCAGTTGCACTCAGTGCATCATCCGCGGGGCTAGCTTCGAAGCTGCATTTTCGGCGTGCGAGCAGCAGCCACCGCACATACCCGCTGGAGGGCCCGCAGGCCTGTGCGTGCGTCGCCCCGGGCTTATGCCGATGCTGTCAGATCTGCCGCGACTACGCCCGGTACTTCGTCTGCGGTGGTCAAGCCCTGCGCTACTTTCAATGCGCCGCTTGTGCGCATACCGGCCCTGGCCGCGGCCTGCGCGATAGGAAACCCATTTCTTCAAAACAATCGCCCGGCTACAGCCTTATAATTTCCTGTCCGCGTTCGGAGACGCTGACCTCGCCGATAACGAGCACATAGAAAGAAGTGTCGGCCTGACCTTTCTGCACAATTTCGGTGTCCTAGTTTAAGCGGATCCATTCAGCTGCGTTTATCAGTTCCCACAAATTTACATCAAGGAAGTCTTTGAAAAATGCAGATTCTCAATGTGGCGGTATTTTTCCTGCTGTCTGAGTCGCAGGGCGGGCTGCTTTAGGAACTCGTAGACCAAGGCGATGTCGCCGGCCATGTCCAGGCCGGACTTGTAACGTTGCTTCTGATCTTTTGCCAGAGCTTGGTCGATGATCCGCTGATAGATCTCTGATACGTCCGGACGTACGGCGGCGATGGGCTCTGGCTGCGCATTCAGAATCTGGTGCTCGATCGCATCGAGATTGTCGCCCCGGAAGGGATGTCTCCCGGTGAGAAGTTCGTAGACGACTACGTAAAGCGCAAATAGGTCGCTCTGAGGAACGATACCCTCGCGTCGTATTTGTTCGGGTGCCATATATAGCGGTGAACCCGCATGCGCCGGAGATCGGGTCCCTGCGGCGACCGCGTCACAATCTGGGTATTTGTCATGGCATTGGCCAGTTCCGGGCTCTAGAATTGCAGCGTTTTTTGGATCCGATGGAATCGATCATGCGAATAGCTTTTTCAGGATGGCTGGTTATATTACTGGCTGCCGGCAGTGTGGCAAATGCGTTGGCCGACGAGAAAGAAATCAGGAAACGCATGCAATCGCTGTTTCCCGATGAAGAGCTAAGCTCAGTTCAGCCGTCCTCCGTGCCTGGACTTTTCGAAGTCATGATAGGGGCGTCCCTGTTGTACATGAGTGATGATGGGCGATACGTTATCCGTGGCGATATGATCGACTTAAAAAAACGAATCAATCTTTCGGATCAAAAGCGTGAACTGGCACGCAAGAAGGTGCTCGCGGCTCTGGATCAGTCAGAACTAATCGAATTCGGGCCGTCAAAGAAAAAAGCGCGCCATACACTGTATGTCTATACCGACATCGATTGCGGCTACTGCCGAAAACTGCACCGTGAAGTGCCGGAGTTGAATAAAGCCGGCATTGCGGTCAGGTATCTGGCGTTTCCGCGCAAGGGGCTCAAAAGCGATTCTTTCGACAAAGCTGTTGCGGTATGGTGCGCTCACGATCGACAGAAAGCGATGACAGCCGCCAAGGCGGGGGAGACGGTCGAGGCCACCAAATGCAGCAATCCGGTCGCTGATCATTATACGCTCGGCCAGACGATGGGGGTGACAGGGACGCCTGCGGTATACACACAGGGCGGAAGGCAGTTGGGTGGTTATATTCCGGCAGCCGAGCTGATTAAGGATCTCAATTAGCATTCACCCAAATGGAGTCGCATCACAGGCAGTCACAAATTTCGCTTGGGGTTCGTGTTTGCCTTATCACCTGCGCTCCACCGTACTCGGCGTTAGCGTGCCCGGACCGGTGCGGTAGTGCCACTTAGCTAGAAGGCACGCGCGCTGAAAGGATGCTGGCAAGCGCAAAAGGGCTGAGGGAATTATGAATGGCCATCATGTGGCAATACACGTTGCGACTGGTGAGAATTCTGGAGAGGGGAATTGGCGCGTAAAAGTCGGAGAAGTTGACGCCTGAGCCGCTACCTCAAGCATGTGCTCTTCGGGTTCGCAGCCATTAACGTCGGGGCACTGGTGTGGTTCAGTCAAGGAACGGCGGTAGATGTTGATGAGCTATTGGCGCGGGCTATTGAAAGCCTCAAACAGGCGCAGTCGCTGCTGAGATGGATTCTCGATAAACATGAGCGTTTTTTGCTGCGGGCCGACGCTGGGGCACTTTTCAACGAACTCACGGCAACCGATTAAAGGCGGCAGCGCCAGCCTTCGGAACATGCTGCTCGCTTCGCCTGCCGATGTTTGCATGCATGGACGGCGAGTTAGTTTGTTATTTTGCCGAAGCGGATTGAATCGAGAACGGCATTCGTTAATCCGCCTTTTTTATCGCGATACTCAACCTTGACCGGAACCCAATCAAGCTCGGAGGCGCACCAGACGACAGTGCGCTTCTGGCTGTTCAGTTTGGCGCGTTCGAGTTTGACCGCCTGGTAGGTTCCTGCGGCGGTTTGTACCGTTTCGGCCGGATGCACAACGATGTCGTAGTGCTTTAGACGATCTTTGTCGGCTACGGCATATCGCAGATTGTCATGCGGCTGATTTAAGTCAATCATGAATTGCAATTGATAAACGAGCTTATCGAGCAATGACGGTGGCATAGTCACGCTCCAGTCGTGGCCCGGATCAGATCTGGAAACAATCATGTTGTCATAGTCAAAATGCAACGTGTAATCCCTGCGTTCTCCGTTCTTGTCGATGCTGTAGCGATGGGGGACAAAGCGGGCGCCATCGAAGTGCCCGACGCTCGTTTCCGTGATGAATTTCTTTGAGAACAAGGCGACCACTCCGCTCGTTTCCATTCGCGATATGTACTCGTAGCGTGCTTCGGCATTGAGACGAAAGGAACGAGTCAGCGAACCGGCTTTTACAGGGCCTTTGTAAATTGCGTACTCGGCAACAAATGATTCCAAAGCCCAAGCAATGCTCGATACAGCGATCAGAACGGAAAACGTCAGGAAGCCAATAAGCTTGCTCATGACGGTATGGTAAAATCTGCCATGCACCAAACACAAACAGCAAACCTGGCAGACGCTCGAACAAAGCACTAATTGGCGAATGGACGCTCGACTGCAAACTTTCCCACAGGTTCGAATGCTTGTGGTTGGGGATCTGATCCTTGATCGCTACTGGCACGGTACCAGTACTCGAGTTTCACCTGAAGCGCCTGTGCCGGTGGTCGACGTTGAGCGAGTAGAGGAACGCGCGGGTGGAGCGGCGAACGTCGCGTTGAATGCGCGGGCTCTGAATTGCGACGTCACGCTGGTCGGTGTTGTCGGGAATGATACCGATGGCGAGGTTCTTGCCGGGCTATGTCAGTCAGCGGGCCTGCGTACCAGCTTTCTGGTCACTAGCCATGGGCGGACCACAGTTAAATTGCGGGTTGTCAGCCAGAATCAGCAGTTGTTGCGAGCAGATTTCGAGACTTCGGGCTCCTGCGATGACGCGGGTGCACTGATCGATATCGTTCGTGAGCACATGGATTCGTGCGATGTCGTTGTCGTATCTGACTACGCCAAGGGCGCACTCCACGAGGTCGAACCCATTATTGAACTCGCGAGAAGCCGTCGAATTCCTGTCGTAGTCGATCCGAAAGGCGCTGATTTTGAGCGCTATCGAGGGGCCACCGTCGTCACTCCGAATCGTAAAGAACTGGAATCGGTCTTGGGTCCCTGGGAGACACGGGAAGCGCTGTCGACCGCGGCGTGTACTTTGGCTGAATCGCTGGATCTGGAGTCACTGTTGGTAACGCAGAGCGCGGAGGCCATGTCTTTGTTTTTGCGCGACGGCAGTCTCGTTCATGTGGGTGCAAAGGCTAGGGATGTGTTCGACGTCACGGGTGCCGGCGATACTGTGTGCGCAACGCTGGGCGCTTCGTTGGTCGCGGTTCAGGGTTGGCGCGATCGGGTTGAGCTGGCCAACACTGCCGCCGGTGTTGTAGTCGGAAAATTCGGCGCAGCAACCGTTACCCGAAGAGAGCTTGACGCAGCGTTGCGGCATGAGGCGCCGCTGGAGGTGGGGGCAATCGTGCCGCCTGGTGAGCTCGCGGATATGTGCAGGCAGGCGCGGAGTCGAGGCGAGCGACTCGTTTTTACCAACGGTTGTTTTGATATTATTCACCACGGACACGTGGAGTATCTGCAGGCAGCGGCTGCGCTTGGAGATCGACTCATCGTAGCCGTCAACGATGACGATTCGGTGCGCAGGCTTAAAGGTGAGCAACGGCCAATCAATGATCTGTCCGCCCGAATGGGTGTACTGCGCGCTGTTGCCGGCGTTGATTGGGTCACCAGCTTTTCTGAGGCGACGCCGCTTGCGCTCATTGAAAAGCTCGAACCAGATGTGCTGGCCAAAGGCGGTGATTACGCTGCCGATGACGTCGTCGGTGGCGATTTCGTTCGGTCGCGAGGGGGCGAAGTTGCGATTATTGCTTTTCGTGAAGGTCACTCAACCACTGATCTGATCGAGCGAATCAGGTCGACTCCAGGAGACTTGTCTTGATTATCGTTACTGGTGGTGCCGGGTTCATCGGCAGCAATCTGGTACTGGAACTAAATCGTCGCGGGGAACGGGATGTTGTTGTTGTCGACGATCTTTCTGACGGCAAAAAGGCGTTGAATCTAAGCTCGGCAACAATTGCCGACTATCTCGATCGCGAAGAAGCTCGCTCCTTGTGGGATAACCGCGGCACCGACGCGCGTTCAATTGATGCCGTTATTCACCTGGGCGCATACACCGACACGACAGAATGGGACG
>CAXGUU010000025.1:0-19200 GCA_964012875.1 uncultured bacterium | reverse complement strand
GCCGTGTCTCAGTCCCAGTGTGGCTGATCGTCCTCTCAGACCAGCTACGGATCGTAGCCTTGGTGGGCCATTACCCCACCAACAAGCTAATCCGACGCGGGCTCATCCAATAGTGGCCGAAGCCTTTCCCCCGAAGGGCGTATGCGGTATTAGCTCGAGTTTCCCCGAGTTGTCCCCCGCTACTGGGTAGATTCCCACGCGTTACTCACCCGTCCGCCACTCGTCGCCTGGGAGCAAGCTCCCATCGTTACCGTTCGACTTGCATGTGTTAAGCATGCCGCCAGCGTTCAATCTGAGCCAGGATCAAACTCTTCAGTTTAAGAGTTTCGCCAACACCGAAATGCTGACTAATAGAGTTTGACAAGCTCTCGAATAAGTTATCGACGTGTCTAGTTAGACACTAACAATTCGGTTGCTCATCAGGGTTTCTGATGACGCCATCCTAACCGTCAGCGCCCACACAAATTACTTAATTGGACAGATTTTTAAAGAACAAAGGAGGCCACTGGGGCCTCCTTTCGAGGACGCGAATTATACGCGGATGCGGCTTTGCGTCAACAACTTGCAAAAATTTATAAAATTTCTTTAATTACAATTAGTTGCAAATCTTCCGTTGACGCCGACACAGCTCCTGCGCACGTCCGTTTTCAGCTATCGAGAGCGAATGCGCCCAAAGCGTCGCTTACCGACCTGTACGACGACCTCTCGGGCGACGTCGATATTCAGGTCGACGTCAGAGACCTTCTCGCCGTCGATCTTAACGGCGCCCTGTTGAATCATGCGGCGCGCTTCTGAAGTGCTCGCCGTCAATCCTGTTTCCTTCAGTATCGCAACCAGGCTGGCGCTGGATACAACATATTCAGGGATATTCTCAGGCAGTGCTTTGTTCGAAAACTGGGCAATAAATGCACCCTGAGCCTGATCTGCAGCCTTCTCATTATGGAAGCGGGCCACTATTTCGCGCGCCAGTTCGAACTTCACATCGCGAGGATTCCTGCCATTTTCGACTTCCCGTCGCAGTGATTTGATATCGCTAGCTGGCCGAAAACTGAGGAGTTCGAAATAGCGCCACATCAATTCGTCGGAAATTTTCATCAATTTACCGAAAATGTCCTTAGGCGTTTCGGCGATTCCGACGTAGTTGCCTAAGGACTTCGACATCTTCTGAACACCGTCCAGACCTTCCAGCAACGGCATCGTTAGAACAATTTGCGCAGCCTGATCGTAGGCTTGCTGCAACTGCCGGCCGACAAGCAAATTAAATTTCTGATCAGTGCCGCCAAGCTCCACGTCGGCTCGCAAGGCCACTGAGTCGTAGCCTTGGACCAGTGGATAGAGGAATTCATGAATCGCTATTGGACGTTCCTGTTCGTAGCGCTTTTTGAAGTCGTCGCGCTCGAGCATCCGGGCAACTGTGTGTTGCCCCGCGATTCTGACGAGGCCGGCCGCCCCGATCTCCTGCATCCATTCGGAGTTGAAACGAACTTCGGTCTTCGATTCGTCGAGAATCTTAAATACCTGTTCCCGATAGGTTTGAGCATTGCGCTGGACATCGTCAACGGACAACGGCGGCCGCGTCGCATTCTTACCGGTCGGATCGCCAATCATGCCGGTGAAATCGCCGATTAGAAAAATGACGATATGCCCAAGATCCTGGAATTGCCGCATTTTGTTCAACAACACGGTGTGGCCCAGGTGGAGGTCGGGTGCCGTCGGATCGAAGCCCGCCTTGATGCGTAACGGCCGCCCGGTCGATAAACGTTCTTTTAGTTCGCCTTCCAGCAAAATCTCGTCGGCTCCCCGTCCAATCGAATCCAATTGTTCTGCAGTTGTGTTCATTTCGAAGAAAATTACGACTAGCCAGTGAATCGCATGAATAAAATTTTTGTCTAGACGTTGACGGATTCATATTCTAAGGCTAATTTGCCACGCGTCTCGCATGCTGAAGAACGTCATTTCAGAATTGATGCAATTGTTAAGTAAACGGCAGCGACTTGCGCGCCGGCGCCTTGCCGTCGCCAGTGCCGTTGGACTGGGAACATTTATCTCTGTCGGTCTGGCGATTTTTGATTCGGAACAGCCAGCGGCAAAGCCATCACCCGAGGCCAATGACCTCGTGCTGGAATTGCCCGAGCACCCGCAGGTGGTTGAAACCCGAGTCTCCCGGGCCGAACAAACGAGCGAGAGAAAATGGGCGCCTGTGGTATCGGGCGAGCGGCGCCAGGCGAAACCCCGCGCTCCCAAAGAGCACGTTGCAGCTCCCTGGACGGTTGCGACGGTCGCACCGGGCGACAACATGTCGCTCATATTCTCCCGACTGAAATTATCGAAGACTGACCTGCACTACATCGTTGAAAACAACGAGTACGCGAAATATTTAAAACGAGTAAAGCCCGGTCAGACCATGCGCTTTCGCACAGAGGGTGTAAAGGTATTAGCGCTTGCGGTTGAAATTGATCCGCTAACGACGCTGCGAGTCGAACGGGATGCCAAAGGATTTTCGAGCTTTCTGGATATCATCCAACCTGAGATTCGGGTTGCCCGCGCAAGCGCGGAGATCCAGACATCGCTTTTCGTCGACGGGCAAAAAGCAGGTTTGTCAGATGCTGTGATCATGCACCTCACTGATATTTTCGGTTGGGATATCGATTTTGCCCTTGATATTCGCGAACACGATCGCTTTTCAGTGATCTACGAAGAAGTTTTAAAGGAAGGCGAACTAATCAAGCAGGATCGTATTCTGGCTGCTGAATTCATCAACCGCGGGAAACGCCTCAAGGCGGTCCTCTTTACCGACGACGATGGCGATAGCGCCTATTATTCCGAATCGGGAGAAGCCATGAAGAAGGCCTTTTTGCGTACGCCGGTTAACTTCACCCGAATCAGCTCGCGATTCAACTTACAACGCAAACATCCGATACTGAACACCATCCGTGCTCATCGCGGCGTAGACTACGCGGCACCCATGGGTACGCCGGTACGCGCAACGGCGAATGGTAAAATTCTCTCCGCCGGCACGAACGGCGGTTACGGGCGAACCGTGGAAATCCAGCACGGAGAAACCTACCGGACGCTATACGCCCACCTGTCTAGAATCGCGCGGGGAATCAAGCGACGAGCGTCGGTGAAACAAGGGCAAATCGTCGGCTATATCGGCAAATCCGGTCTCGCAACCGGCCCGCACCTGCATTACGAATTTCGGGTCAACGGCGTTCATCGCAACCCACTGACAGTCGCCTTGCCCAAAGCTGAACCAATCGCCCAGCAGTACTTTGCGCGATTCCAGGCGCACGCTGCGCCGTACCTTGAGCAACTTGCCCATTTGAGCGAATCGGAGTTACCGCTGAAAAATCGTTACCTGGCGGGACTCGATCTTCCTATGGACGATCATGTCGGTTCAGGTCATGATAAGCCTTGAGTGCAATCGGCGGCAGTTTTAGACCCGGTCTTTATGTTGGCCTGATTTCGGGCACGAGCATGGACGGCATTGACGCCGCTCTGGTAGAGATCGCGCAGTCTAAAGTCAAGACTGTTGGCTTTCAAACCTACCCGTACTCGGACGAGATCGGAAGCGAACTCCATCGGTGCGTGATCGAATCGAGCCCCGTAGATCTCGGTACGGTTTCGATGTTGCACGTGATGATAGGCGAAGCATTTGCGGAAGCGGCGACATCACTACTACAAACTGCGGAAGTCGACGTCTCCGAAATCGTTGCCATAGGAAGCCATGGGCAAACCGTATTCCACGACCCCGATTCTGCTCATCCGTTCAGCCTGCAGCTTGGTGCACCATCGACGATAGCGGCGGCTACCGGCATCACGACCGTGGCCGATTTTCGCAGTATGGACATGGCTTACGGCGGCCAAGGCGCACCGCTGGTACCCGCGTTTCATGTGTGGGCTATGCAGGAGGCAGCCGCCGGTTCAGCGGCGCTGAATATCGGCGGCATTGCCAACTTCACAATACCGTCGACGTCGCAGGGTGATGTACTTGGATTCGACACCGGTCCTGGCAACTGCCTAATGGATTTGTGGTGCGAGCAGCATCTCGGTCAACCGTACGATAAGAACGGCGAGTGGGCAGCCAGCGGTATTTCGAGTTGCGAACTTCTTGAGGCACTCCTGAACCACCCTTACTTCGATCGCCCACCACCTAAGAGTACCGGGCGCGAACTTTTCGGTGCTGCCTACCTACGCGACGTATTTGCTCGGCTTCCGAATGGGGAAATCGAACCAGCTGATGTGCAAGCTTCGCTTCTCGAATTTACGGTTGAGTCCATTGGCCGATCTATAGAAACGACCCAATCCCGGCTCGAAACTATTTACGTCTGCGGGGGAGGTGCACATAACAAAGCGCTCATGAACCGCTTAAGCGACCGCATGAACACGATAAGAATAACCACGTTTAACGACCTTGGCATAAATCCCGATGCGGTCGAGGCTACGACTTTTGCGTGGATGGCGGCACGGCGCCTTGCAATGGAACCAGTCCTGACCACGACTGGTAGCCAGATTACTAGTACTTTGTTGGGCGCGGTATACGAGCCTACTAGGCAGTAGAAACTTAACTTAAGAGCCAATGCCGTACTAGCTTGCCGGCGGCTCTGGTTAAAATTTCGGGCAGCTCGCCGGGGCGCATTCGCGTTAGAACAGAGCCCGCTTAACTACCCGTCATGAGTCCGAATTCAAACGGAAAATGACGAGCCGCATCCACAGGTCGTTGTCGCATTGGGATTGCGTATAACGAACTGCGATCCTTCAAGTCCTTCGGTGTAGTCGATTTCGGCACCCATCAAGTACTGCACGCTCATTGGATCGACCAGAAGCTTGACACCGTGATTTACGACTATGGTGTCCCCGTCGGTTTCGTCCTGATCGAAAGTAAACCCGTACTGGAAACCTGAGCAGCCACCGCCGGAAATGAATACTCGCAGCATCAGGCCGTCGTCGCCTTCCTCGTCGATCAATTCGCGAACCTTCAGCGCGGCGGAATCTGTAAATACCAAAGCTTCAGTAGTCGCTTCCATGATGATTCTCAAAAGTCATATATGTAAGAAAGGTAGTGGCGTTACCGGCTCGTTTCACCCCGCCGTTGTGTACGGTTATTCGGATTGCGTGGGGTGCGGTACGGTACTGGGAACATCAGGATCATGGTCTAAAGCCAGCGGTTTACGCTGATCTTCGACGATCCTAACTAGTTTGCCGTTGACCTCCGCCCCCATCGCCATTTCGATTAAAGCGTAGTGAACATTCCCTTCGACGCGAGCATTCGAGGCCAGTTCCACATGTTCGTTCGCGTGAACGTCGCCATTCACCAGGCCGTTCAGGATGATGTACGGGACGCGAACCTCGCCTTCGATGGTGCCGCGATCGCTAACGGTAAGCGTCGCCTGATCGTCGCCGTCGGCGATGACATTACCCTTTATCGTACCGTCAACATGAAGTCCTCCGCCAAATCGTATATCTCCAAGAATCGTCGACTGCTGTCCGATCAAGGAATCGACTTTAGTCGCTTTGCGCTTTTTTGGCTTGCCCATCATTTGGCTCTTCTCCCTAATTCAGAACCGAAGCCCAATCGTATATTTGTGGTTGTCGGCCTTTACGCCGTGAGCCGTGGCTTACGGCAAGATGTATCTGTCGCGGCACAAAGTCCTGAGGGATCCGTAACGTGCCTTCGAACAAATGAAAATGTTTGAACTTGAACTCAAGCGAGGCGGGTCCCGACTCCACGACATCCGCGTAGCCAAGCTCCGCCCGCTGTCCTTCTTGCTCGCCGCGGATGCCGAGCTCGAGGCCACCCTCCGCAAGCCCATTGCTTTTACTCACGTGGGTCAGCACCAGTTTGTACCTGTAGCGGCCATCTCCCTCGAGTTCGTGGATTTCAATTCCTTTAACCTGAGGGCCAGAGCCGACACCAGTCGCCCCAACAACATTTCTGTAGAAATTAATCTCGCTTTCTAATTCGGCGATCCGGTTCTGCAGACTGACCATCTCCGCATGATTGTCTTTTCGCGCATGTGTACTGATTGCCTGAGCGCGTTTCAGCGCGGCAACCTGGTCATACAGGGTTTCGTTTTCGCGCCTGAGACCCACGACCTCCTTCAGCAAGGTGCGTTTCTCGCTAGTGGCAATCATTGCATTCCCGATTGATTTCCGATGGCCGTAATCCAGCGCAGCCAAAATTGCCAGCACCGTGCCTCCAACCAAGGCAAGCCGAACAGCAATCTTACGCAGGGGGCGGTGATGAGTTACGACAAGTTTCATCCGGCCAGCTTATCCGTAGCGATCAGTACCCACGACGCGCCCACGAATTTTCGCCGGTAAACGTTTAGTGGAACACTGGAATTTAGTGGCTAAGCCCCCATCTGAGGTCTAGAGATTGCGCGGACATTACTTTCAAAATCCTGATTAGTCAATGACTTACGATATCCATTCACAGCGGCTTAGGAAACTTAGCCTAAGTTCTGTGTCAAACTGAACATCTTAGGATACGGTAGCGATTTCAATGACATCAGGCGTAATTGCCTCAAAATCAGAGGATTAGTGAAATGGGTCCGGAAATCACAGCAACAGTCGCGATCGCAGCTGGCGCTGCGTGGGCGAGCGGTATCAACCTCTATGCCGCGCTATTGATGTTCGGAATTCTCGGTACGACAGGCACGTTAACGCTGCCGCCGAACCTTGAGATTTTGACCAATCCATTGGTCATTACCGCCGCCGGATTCATGTACCTCGTCGAATTTTTTGCGGACAAAACCCCTGGGGTGGATTCGGCCTGGGACGTGATCCACACGTTCGTCCGAATTCCTGCAGGCGCGGCGCTGGCTGCGGGCGCGGTTGGCGAACTTGACGCCGGCGTGCAGATGGCGGCCTTTATTGTTGGGGGCGGTCTGGCGGCCAGCTCTCATGTCGCCAAAACAAGCAGTCGCGCGGTGATAAACACGTCTCCTGAACCGGTGACCAATTGGTCAGCGTCCGTGACGGAAGACTTAATGGTCTTCGGCGGGCTGTGGGCAGCGCTCAATCACCCGGTCGTCTTTTTGGTACTCCTACTCATCTTTCTGCTGGCCCTGGCATGGCTTTTACCGAAAATATTTCGAATCCTTAAAGGTATTTTCAGCAGAATTCGGGATTTCTTTCGGGGCACACCGCCCGGTACCGACGCACCGCCAATACCCGAAGCTGGGCAAAGCCTTGCACTCGATAAACCTGGTAGCGACTGAGCCGACTTAGACTTAATCGCCCGGTCGAATTGCCGACCGAGCAGCCACCGAAGCCCGGCGAGTCGCAGTTCCGACAGCTCGAATCTCACTCATGTACCTCTGGTTAAAAGCATTCCACATCGTGTTTATGGTGACGTGGTTCGCGGGCCTGTTTTACCTGCCGCGGCTGTACGTGTACCACACGATGACCGAGGACGAAATCGGATGCGAGCGTTTCAAGATTATGGAACGCAAGTTGTTCCGGGGAATAATGACCCCCGGGGCGGTGCTCACCGTGGCATCCGGATGCTGGCTGGCGGCACACCAGGGCTGGACATGGTTCAGCCACAGCGAATGGCTTTGGTGGAAACTCGGACTGGTCGCGTTATTAATCGGCTACCACGTCTATCTGGGAATCCTGCTCAAACGCTTCGCGGCGGATGCTAACGTCCATACGCATGTTTTTTATCGTTGGTTGAACGAAGCGCCCGTGTTCATCCTGGTGGGCGTAGTTTTACTGGCGATCGTGAAACCGTGAACTGAAACTATTACTTAACTGGCGTTCCTGCAACGAAATCAGCGATACAATTCGAGCATGAGTTCGACATCAGAATCCTTGCACCAGGCGGCACGCCAGGTGCTGGTCGGCGGGGTCAACTCCCCGGTCCGCGCGTTCAACAGCGTCGGTGGTTCGCCGAAGTATTACGTGAAGGGTCAGGGCGCGTGGCTTGAAGACTGTGACGGCGAGAAATACGTCGATTACGTGGGTGCTTGGGGGCCTGCGATTGTCGGACATGCACACCCGGACGTGACCGCCGCGCTGACCGAGCAACTGCAAAACGGACTCAGTTTCGGTGGCCCCTCGGAAACTGAAACAATGCTGGCGGAGATGGTCGTCTCACGTTTGAAATCCGCCGAAAAAGTGCGAATGGTCAATTCCGGGACCGAAGCGGCGATGAGTGCGCTGCGCCTCGCCCGCGCCCATACAAGCCGTGAGCGCATAGTGAAATTCGAAGGTTGTTACCACGGGCACGCTGATTCATTGCTGGTCAAAGCAGGTTCAGGTGCATTGACGCTGGGGATTCCGACGTCTCCGGGAGTGCCGAACGGGCTTGCGGAACTCACGACAACACTGCGGTACAACTATATTGAAGGGTTGGAATCCGCGTTCACCGATCTGGGTAACGATATCGCTGCTGTCATCGTCGAGCCCGTCGCCGGCAACATGAGCTGCGTCCCGCCCCGCGCTGGATTTCTGGAACGGTTACGCGAACTGTGTCGGGACTCGGGAAGCGTACTAATTTTCGACGAAGTGATGACTGGCTTCCGCGTGCATAGCGGCTGCGCCGAGGCCTTGTACGGCGTTACTCCTGACCTGACCATTCTGGGCAAAGTCATCGGTGGCGGAATGCCGGTCGGTGCCATCGCCGGACCCGTATCACTCATGGACCAATTCGCACCGAACGGTTCGGTGTATCAGGCTGGTACTTTGTCGGGTAACCCACTGGCAATGGTGTGCGGTATTGAAACGCTGCGGCTGACTACGGCCGACGGATTCTATGAACGGCTTTCCGAAGTGACGACCCATCTTTGCAGCGAACTTGAAAAGCTTGCCAACCGCCACAATGTCGACTTTGCGACCAACCACGTTTGCGGCATGTTCGGAATGTTTTTCACTGCATCGGATTCGGTCAACAATTTCGACAGCGTTATGGCAAGCGATACAGACCGCTTTCGAAAGTTCTTCCACCTGATGCTCGAGGGCGGTGTGAATCTCGCGCCGTCCGCCTTTGAATCCGGTTTCATCTCGTCCGCTCACGACGAACACGCAATAGATAGCACGCTTAATGCTGCCAATAACGCCTTTGCCAAACTCGGCGCCAGCTGATGTCGGTGATAGACGTAATACGGCGACGCCTGGGACTGACCGTCTGGCTCGCCTGCATGGGAGTGGCGGCATCGAGCGCGAGCGCCGATCAAACAGATCCCCGTCTATCACACTTGTTTTCAAGTCTTGTTAATGCCGCCAACCCCGGCATTGCACAGAGCATTCAGCAAGAAATATGGGCAATCTGGTTCGAAGGACCTGATAACCAATCGGTAGACGCTTTAATTAATGCGAGAATGGCTGCCGAAGCGGGCGACGTGGAAGCCGCTGGCCGAGCGTTCGACCGGCTCGTCGAAGACTACCCGGGTTTCGCCGAAGCCTGGAACCAGCGCGCAATATTGCGTTACCTGGTTGGCAACATTACGGGTTCGCTCAGTGATATCGACCAAGCATTGGCACTTGAACCCCGCCATTTCGGCGCGCTTTCGGGCCGCGGACAATGCTATCTGCGAATGGAGAATTATCGCGCGGCACTCAACTCGTTCGAAGAGGCGCTCGGTATCAACCCATGGATACAGTCAACTGCCCTTCAGATTCAAATGCTGAAGGCAATCCTGAGCCAACAGCAACCTATTTAGGTCTAAAACTGCGAGCGCGACGCTCTATTTTTCACAACTGGTCTTCAGTAAACAACCCGACTCGAAGGCTCTTGCCTTCGTAAATCTGCTCGCCATCAACTTCCATCGTCGCGTCGGCGATGCCCATCACTAGGGTGCGGGCGATGATACGTTTGATATCGACGGTGTAGCGCACCAGTGACTTGTCAGGGGTTACCTGCCCCGTGAACTGTACGTCCGCGCCGCCAAGGGCGCGACCGCGGCCCAGTCCGCCTTTCCAGGCCAGGAAAAACCCGACCAATTGCCACATCGCGTCGAGACCAAGGCACCCGGGCATCACAGGGTCTTCTTCAAAATGACAGCCGAAGAACCATAGGTCAGGGGTAATGTCGAGTTCAGCGGTAATTACGCCACGAGAGTAGGCGCCGTCAGTACCGTTGATTTTTGTAATCCGGTCAAACATCAACATCGGCGGCAGTGGAAGTTTGGCGTTGCCCGGACCGAACAGAGCACCATGGCCGCAGGCCAGTAACTCTTCGTTGCTGAATTGGTTGGCATTACGTCCAGCAACAATAATTGGTGCCTCAACGTTTAAAGGTGTGTCTTTCTTGTCAGGCATTGCGGGAAGTCGCTTCAGGCAGGCAAGTATACCAAAGGCTGCATGCCAGTTCGGTCTTTCAGGCCGGGCGAAGTACTACCTCGACGGTTAATCCGACTTCGGCATTTGTCAAAGTCAACCGCCCTCGATACGCGCTCTCAACCATTTCGCGCACAATGCTTAAGCCGATGCCGTGCCCTTCGACCGATTCATCAAGACGCGTGCCCCGCTGTGTAATCTGTTGCAACTGGTCTTCCGGAATGCCGGGACCATCGTCAGATACTACGACCAGCAACGACGCGTTTTCGTCGGCATTTTCAATGCATGAGACGCGAATCTCGATTCTGGATTCCGCCCACTTACACGCGTTGTCAGAAAGATTGCCGACGATCTCCATCAAATCTCCTTCATCAACTGAAAATGTCAAACCAGGTTCGACGCGAACGTCGATGGACAGCGCTCTCGCGCCGTGAACTTTTTTCAGCGATGCGACGATCCTGTTTACGGCAGGTTCGATCATGACAGGCGCAGCCAGAATTGAATGACCTGCTGTCGCGCTACGCTGAAGGTAGTACTGGACAGTTCGGTCGATCCGATCGATCTGCTCCACGGCGGTCGTGTCGCGGTCTCCGCCTTCCGACTGGCCGACCTCGTTTCGAAGAATTGCCAAAGGTGTTTTGATAGAGTGCGCCAGATCGCCAAGGGAGTTTCGGTAGCGGCGAAGATTGTCGCGGTTGTGTTTGATCAGGTTATTCAGATTCCGCGTAAGCGCATTCAATTCCGTCGGGTAATTGTGGTCAATTCGATCCTTGACGCCCAATTCTATTGAACGAACCTCATCGCCCACGCGAGACAATGGGTGCATCGCCCAGCGGAGGAACACGACTTGAACAATCAGAATCAGAAAGCTTAAGCCCACGAACCAGAGCCACAGGCTATGCCTGAATTCCCGGACGATCGCATCGTAGGTTTGCGCATGCTCGAAAGCTTCCAGTGAGTACTCCAGCGGCGTCGCCACGCCGTCGCCCTCCCAAATGATTCGATACGACAATGCAAATACCTCGTTGGCGCCGTCACTCACCGTTGAATAGCGCCACTCGCCAACCCCGGCTGATTCGGGCATCCCAACGTTGATCCCCAGCATCGAACGACTCGACCACAACCGTCCGCCCGCTGCGTTAAGCACCCGTGCATAATGCCCCGAACCTGGGGTGGTCAGATTCGGATCCGGCAGCGAGATCAGTGCTTCATGATTGGAAGTCTGCTCGAAATCGAATGCGCCGATAAGCAAAAATACGCGACCGCGCAGACGATCCTGGACAGCACTTAACGCGCTGTCCTGAAAAGCACGATCAATGAGGATTCCAGCGCCACCCAACAAAATCACAAGCAACAGTGTCGCGCTCAACAGGACGCGCGAAGTCAGTGAATGCATTGCCGACGAGCCAATTGTCGGACACGCTACTGCGCACCCTCGTTACGCGGAAAACGCAAGCGATAGCCCTGCCCCCGAATCGTTTCGATCGGTTCGAGCAGGCGTTCTGGATCAATTTTCTTCCGCAAACGCCCAATAATGACTTCAAGTACGTTGCTGTCGCGTTCGTCATCATCTTCGTACAGGTGCTCGGTAAGGTCTGACTTCGACAACACTTGCCCCGCACGAAGCATAAGAAACTCTAGCACCTTATATTCCAGGGCCGTCAGCTCCACCCTAGCCGCTTCGACGGTTACGTGCTTGGCCCTCAAATCCATAGTCAGTGGGCCGCAATCAATTTGCGACGTGCTGTAGCCGCTCTCCCGCCTGAGCAGCGCACGTAGCCGTGCCAGCATTTCCTCGGTATGAAACGGCTTGACTAGATAATCGTCGGCACCGATTTCCAGGCCCTCGACCTTATCCTCCCAGCGCCCTCGGGCTGTCAGAATCAAGACCGGGAACGCCTTACGCGCCTGCCGCCAGTTCGCGATTACCTCAACGCCGGGACGATCAGGCAGACCAATATCTACAATGGCCGCATCGATTGGGTATTCCATGCCGAGGTACTCGCCCTCCTCGGCGTTACCGGCACCATCGACCGCGTATCCTTCGCGCCGCAGAACGTCGATAAGTTGCTCGCGGAGCGTGGGTTCGTCTTCGACAACCAGAATCCGCACGGAGGTACTCAGGGACCAACACCGGGAACCGATACAACTTTAACGCGACCATCTTCCATCAACACTTTAACCATGTAAACGGTGTCGCCATTGTCCGTCGACGTTTGAACGTCAACAATGCGACCGCCCGTCAATTCTGCTGCCTTGCGCGCGGCAGCGCCAGCGTCGTTAGCCTGAGCCGCAGCGTTCATCGGCAGCGAGGTAACCATCAACAAAACGCAACCCAGTGCTGCATTTCCGAAAGCGTGGTCATCACTGGCCGTCCAGGCAAAGCGCTGTCGCCAGTGCATCAGGTTCATCGGTAGGCTCAAAATATTGGTCGTTACGAGCTGCACACAGCTTAACTATAGCGGATGAACTGCCCCTGAATCGCGCATCAGACAGAGAGCACCTCAATATTTCTGTCGTGATCCAAGGCCGGAATCATACGCCTGATCCGCTCAACTTCGGATGGCTCAATGTCAGCACAGATAATGCCTGTATCTTCACCACCATCGGCGAGTACGTCGCCCCAGGGGTCGACAATGAGAGAATGCCCGTAGGTTCGGCGACCCCAGGAGCGTTCGCCGCATTGACCGGGCGCGAAAACGAAGCATCCCGTTTCAATCGCACGGGCGCGAATCAAAGCATGCCAGTGGGCGGTTCCTGTTTTTGCAGTGAACGCGGCTGGAACGCTAAGGAAGGCCGCTCCATTCTGAGCCAACAATCGGTAAAGATGGGGGAACCTGAGATCATAACAAATCGACATGCCGATCTTCCCCCATGGGGTCGGGGCAACAACGGCAGTGTCGCCCGGAACTACGCTGCTGGACTCCTTGTACTGCTGCCCATCCTTTATGGCAACGTCAAACAGATGAATTTTGTCGTATCTGGCCGTAATCTCACCATCCGGCGCTAGCAGGTAGCTGCAATTGCGAACCTTGTGATTTTCCGCCCTGACTGGAATCGAACCCAGCAGCAACCAGCACCCGACATCTTTCACCAGATCGACCGCGCGGTTTAAGGCCGGGTGTTCCGTCTCGTCGAAGCCCGCGGAAAAGTATTCGCTATCGCTCGGTTGAAGGAGGCAGTAGAACTCTGGCGTCAGGATGAATTCTGCACCTGCCGTCGCCGCCTTCCTGATTAAAGCTTCCGCTTCATCCAGATTGGCGTTCAAGTCATCAGAAGCGCAGTTCTGGATGCAGGCAACCTTAAAAGAAGACATCGTAAGACCCTTAGGTTGTGAGGCTGGTCGGGGCGATCACGATTCCGTCTTGGTCCGCATACAAATACTGCCCAGGCTCGATGACGGCGTCCGCAAAACGCACCGAAACGTCGCGCTCACCCTGGTCCTTCTTGACGCTTTTGCGCGGGTTGGTCGCCATCGCTTTAAGGCCGATTGCGATTTCGCCTATTGGCCCCGCGTCGCGAATGCAACCATAGACGACAATGCCGGCCCAGTCGTTGTCGCGCCCGAGTAACGCCAGATTGTCGCCAACCAGCGCGCACCTCATTGATGCACCACCATCGACGACCAACACGCGCCCTTCCCCCGGTTCTTCGAGGGCTGAACGAACCAGTGAATTATCCTCGAATACCTTGACCGTGCTTACCGGTCCGGCAAAGGAAATCACGCCGCCAAAATCCGAGAAAATCGGAGCGAGCACCTGCAATGCTTCACCGTGTTCGTCATACAAATCAGCTGTTGCTGTCATAACGTTCTCCAGGAAACCTCTCTAAGTTGCAGTTTAAATCTGTCTGGTCGGCAATTTACGATTACTTTTTTTTCCGCGGCCGCTCCCAACCCGAAATGGATCTTTGTCGAACACGACTGATGACCAGCCGTTCAGGCTCTACATCATCGGTCACCGTTGTTCCCGCGCCGATCGTGACACCGCGTCCAACCGTTACCGGAGCGACCAGTTGCGTGTCAGAACCGACGAAGACATCGTCTTCCAGCACGGTTTTGTGTTTGAACGCGCCGTCATAGTTGCAGGTAATCGTACCCGCACCAACGTTAACACGCCTACCCACTTCAGCATCGCCGACGTATGCCAGGTGGTTGACCTTGCTGCCATCACCAATGTCTGATTTCTTAATCTCGACGAAATTCCCGATGTGTACATCGTTTGCCAGCCTTGCTTCCGGGCGAAGTCGGGCGAACGGGCCGATACGCGCGCCTTTTCCAACGGTCGCCGACTCGATTACACAGTGGGACAAAACTTCGCTGCCGGTGCCCAGTTGCGCATCACGAATCACGGTATTTGGACCAATACGAACGCCGTCCCCGAGAACGACGTTACCCTCGAAAAGTACGTTAGCGTCGATCACCACGTCACGCCCGCAGGAAAGCGATCCGCGAACATCGATTCGAGCGGGGTCGATCAAGGTCACACCCGTATCCATCAGGGCGTTGGCAACGCGCGCTCTGTAGACCTGTTCGACATAGGCAAGCTGCCGTCGGTTGTTAACCCCCATGGCCTCGTCCGCATCCTCCAGGATCGTGCTTCCGACATCGAGTCCCTCGGCGACGGCGAGCGCTACGCAGTCGGTGAGATAGTACTCACCTTGAGCATTGTCGTTTTGCAGTGTCGGAATCCAGCGTTTTAGCAACGCCGCTGACAGTGCCATGATCCCGGCGTTGATTTCATTGATTCTTTGCTCATCAGCACTGGCATCCTTGTGTTCAACGATGCGTTCAAAACTGCCAGATTCAGAGCGAACAATGCGCCCGTAACCAGTCGGGTTTTCCTTCATTGCAGTTAAAACGGCGAATCCACTGGGTGCCGCGGCTTCCATCAGGGCCTCAAGCGTCTGTACTCTGATCAGCGGAACGTCGCCATAGAGAATGAGCACCATGGCGTCATCTTCGAGCAGGGATAGCGTTTGTTGTACCGCGTGGCCAGTGCCGAGTTGTTCGGCCTGTTCCGCCCATCTCAGGTCCCGATGTGCCAAGTCTTCCTGCAGCCGGCTGCCACCGTGTCCGTACACAATGATCGGTGAACACTCCGAGAGGTCGGCAGCGCAATCGAGCACATGTTCGACCATTGGCTTGCCAGCCACGCGATGCAGTACTTTAGGGAGATCCGAAAACATTCGCTTGCCCTGGCCCGCCGCGAGTACGACAACTTCAATCCCCATATGCACCTCTCCCGATTATTCAGCGTCTGCGCAAGCGACCATGCTTATCCGCCCGCTAAAACGAAAACGCCGGCATAACGCCGGCGATGTAACGGTAAAAAGTGGAGTCAGCGTCCGCCCCGACGCCGCAACCTCTCAATCGTTTGCAACTGGGCGATGGTTTCGGCCAGTTCCGCGCGCGCTTTAGCGTAATCAATGGCCGCTTCGCCGTCGGCCAATGCCTGTTCTGCATCTTCTTTTGCCTTCAAAACCTGCGCTTCGTCTAGATCTTCAGCCCGCTCTGCCGTGTCAGACAGTATCGTAACGACACGCGGTTGAACCTCCAACATGCCGCCCGAAATGTAAAAGGCGGAGTCCTTGCCCTCAGAAAGCTTCAAACGCACTTCACCCGGACCGAGCCTGGTCAATAGGGGTGCATGACCCGGCGCTATACCGACCTCGCCCATTACGGCAGGTGCGAATATCATCTCAGCCTGGCCGGAAAAGATTTCCCGCTCAGCGCTGACGATGTCGACGTGAACTGTCATTGCCATATCGCCGTACTCCCAATGGTACTAAATCGACTTGGCCTTTTCGCGGGCCTCTTCGATAGATCCGACCATGTAGAAAGCCTGTTCCGGCAAATCGTCATGCTCGCCGTTCACAATGGCCTGGAACCCGGAAATGGTGTCTTTCAGCGGGACGTATTTACCAGGGGAGCCGGTAAATACTTCAGCAACGTTAAAAGGTTGTGACAGGAACCGCTGAATCTTGCGGGCGCGCGCAACGGTCAGTTTGTCTTCTTCTGACAGTTCGTCCATACCGAGAATCGCAATGATGTCACGCAATTCTTTGTAGCGCTGAAGCGTATTCTGGACATCTCGTGCGGTGTCATAGTGTTCTTGTCCGACGACCAGCGGATCGAGCTGCCGGCTGGTCGAATCCAGCGGATCCACGGCCGGGTAGATGCCGAGTTCCGCAATCTGCCTCGATAATACGACTGTTGCGTCGAGGTGGGCAAAGGTCGTGGCGGGGGACGGATCGGTCAAGTCATCCGCAGGCACGTAGACCGCCTGGATCGAGGTAATCGATCCGGTTTTGGTCGAGGTAATACGTTCCTGCAGGCGCCCCATTTCCTCGGCAAGCGTCGGTTGATAGCCCACGGCAGATGGCATACGGCCAAGCAGCGCCGACACCTCGACACCGGCCAGTGTGTAACGGTAAATGTTATCGATGAACAGCAACACGTCACGCCCTTCATCGCGAAATTTTTCGGCCATTGTCAGACCCGTCAAGGCAACTCTCAGACGGTTACCGGGCGGCTCGTTCATCTGACCGTAGACCATAGCGACTTTAGATTTCTCAAACTCGTCGACATTAACAACGCCGGCTTCCTGCATCTCGTGGTAGAAATCGTTGCCTTCGCGGGTTCGCTCGCCGACGCCGGTAAACACTGAAAGCCCCGAGTGCTCGGTCGCAATGTTGTTAATGAGTTCCATCATGTTGACTGTCTTGCCAACGCCGGCGCCACCAAATAAACCAATCTTGCCGCCCTTGGCAAAAGGACAAATCAGATCGATCACCTTGATGCCCGTTTCAAGCAGTTCGGTGGCTGGCGACAAATCGACAAACTTCGGCGCCTCGCGGTGAATAGTCATGCGTTCTTCTTCACCAATCGGGCCGCACTCGTCAATCGGATCGCCAAGTACATTCATTATTCGGCCCAGCGTCTTAATACCGACGGGGACGGTGATGCCGTCGCCGGTGTTTTGCGCAACCATGCCCCGGCGTAAACCGTCGGTCGAGCCCAGTGCGATCGTTCGGACCACACCGTCGCCCAGCTGCTGCTGAACCTCGAGCACAATCTCGCTGTTTTCGATATTTAGGGCGTTATAGATTTTCGGCACCGAATCGGTAGGAAACTTGACGTCTACCACCGCGCCAATGACTTGTACCACGTCTCCAGAACTCATCGTTGAAGTTCCTCTCAGTCGACTTAACTTATGATCAAACTAAAAACTATGCGAACAGCATCAAACTGCCGCGGCGCCGCTGACAATCTCAGACAGCTCTTGCGTAATAGCAGCCTGGCGCGCCTTGTTGTAAATCAATTGAAGCTCATCAATGAGCTTGCCGGCATTATCTGATGCCGCCTTCATCGCGACCATGCGAGCGGCCTGCTCGCAGGCGATATTCTCTACCACACCCTGATACACCAATGACTCGATGTAACGGGACAGCAACTGGTCCATCACTGGTTGTGCTTCCGGCTCATAGAGGTAATCCCAATGATGGGAAAGATCATCGGTTTCTTCCGGCACCAGCGGTAGCAGCTGTTCGAATTTCGGGGACTGTGTCATCCGATTTACAAACTCGTTGAACACGAGGTAAACCCGATCCACTTTCTGTTCGTTATAGGCGTCGAGCATGATCTTGATTGTCCCAATCAGATCTTCCAGCCCGGGTGCGTCACCGAGCTGGGTCGCCTGGCCGACGACTCGTCCTCCAATACGCGAAAAGAACCCAACGCCCTTGTTGCCAACTATCCCAAGGTCAATTTCTTTACCCGCGTCTTCCCATTCCTGAAACCGCCGCAAACTCTGGCGGAATAGATTTCCGTTCAATCCACCGCACAAACCACGATCGGTCGACACCAAGATGACACCAATGCGGCTGACATCACGTTCGATCAAGAATGGGTGTCGATACTCGGCATTCGCATGGGCGATATGGGCGACCACGTTACGCATCTTGTCTGCATATGGCCGCGCCGCCGCCATGCGATCCTGCGCTTTGCGCATTTTCGATGCAGCGACCATTTCCATGGCCTTGGTGATCTTTTGCGTATTTTTGACGCTGGCGATCTTGGTCCGGATTTCTTTGGCTGCTGCCATGTTCGAATCCCGCCGTGATTACCAGGAATGGTTGGCTTTGAAGTCGTCGATCGCGGCCTTGAGTGCCGCTTGCGTATCGTCGCTGTATTCGCCACTCGAATTGATGTTGTTGATCAGGTCACTGTGTGAGGAATCGAAAAAACTGTGCAACGCGGCTTCAAAATCAATGATCTTTTCAAGATCGATGTCATCGAGATAACCGTGTTCAACGGCGTAAAGGCTGACTGCCATGTGTGCGACCGATAACGGCGTGTACTGCTTTTGCTTCATGAGCTCCATAACACGCTGACCGCGTTCGAGCTGCTTGCGGGTTGCCTCGTCGAGGTCAGAGGCAAACTGTGAGAAGGCTGCCAGCTCGCGATACTGGGCTAGAGCGAGGCGAACACCGCCGCCCAGTTTTTTGATGATTGACGTCTGTGCAGCGCCACCGACACGCGACACGGAAAGGCCCGCGTTGATGGCGGGACGAAAGCCGGAGTTGAACAGATCGGTTTCCAGGTAAATCTGGCCATCGGTGATTGAAATGACATTGGTTGGAACGAATGCAGAAACGTCGCCAGCCTGTGTTTCAATGATGGGCAATGCTGTTAATGAGCCGGTTTGTCCCTTGACCTCACCGTTCGTAATCTTTTCCACGTAGTCGGCATTGATGCGGGCAGCGCGCTCGAGCAGGCGTGAGTGCAGGTAGAACACATCACCGGGATATGCTTCGCGACCCGGAGGACGGCGCAGTAGCAGCGAGACCTGGCGGTAAGCCCATGCCTGCTTGGTCAGATCATCGTAAATGATAAGCGCGTCTTCGCCGCGGTCG
>CAXGUU010000024.1:0-19305 GCA_964012875.1 uncultured bacterium | reverse complement strand
CGCATCGCGGTCAATTCCGAGGTCTGCTGGATGCGAACCACCGCCCCGAAGGTGCCGAGGAAAAGCGCCATCGGCAGCAGGTCTTTCATCGACACCAACATTTTCAGCAGTACGATGCGCGATATATGCTCCGGCGATACCTTGCCTTCAGCCGCCTCGCCTAAGTAGGTGGCAAAGCGTGTGCTGATATAAATGACGAACAGGCCCACAATAATGGCCGCACTGAGCTTCAGCGTTTCGCGAATAAAGTAGCGCGGCAGGATCATCGTGGAGCCATCGCCTAAGGCGTGACCGCCTGCTGCTCGCGCATGAGCAGTACGAGGTTGCGTATATAGATAATGCTGTTGGCGACATGCCCAAGTATGAAAACCGGATCCATTCGATAGAGCGCATAGGCGAGCAGGATCAGGCTCCCCGATATGCTGAAATACCAGAATGCGAGCGGGATCACGCTCTTCTTGGCGCGCTCACTGGTAATCCACTGTATCAGCCAGCGGCACGAAAAAAGCAGCTGGCCACCGAGACCGACGGCGACCCATATCTGTTCAGCGCTCATTTTTGATTTCCTCGCGAGGATGATTTTGAAGCGTTCTGCGTTGCAGCCAGATAACCCCGGCCAGGTCGACGATGCCCACCCACAGGCGATCCCAAAGCCCGTACTTGGACGCTCCGCGGAGCCGAGGACGGTGAGAGACCGGCACGGATCTGACGCCGCCGCCGTCGCGTATGACCAGTGCCGGTAGGAAGCGATGCATGTGATCAAACTGCGGCAGGCGCGAAAACGTTGCTCGCCGCATGATTTTCAACGAGCAACCCGTGTCCGGCGAGGCGTCGCCGAGCAGCTTGGCCCGAATATTATTCGCAACGCGTGAGCTGAATCGCCGAAAAGCGCTGTCCCGCCGTGTGGTGCGGTGGCCGCACACCAGGGCCAGCGTGGGGTCGCTCATGACCACCTTTATCAGGCGCGGGATATCACTGGGATCGTTCTGGCCATCACCGTCAAGCGTGATTAGCCAGGTCCCGGTCGCAGCACCAGCGGCGGTACATAGCGCGGCGCTCTGCCCGGCGTTCCGTACATGGCTCAGCACGCGCAGTTCAGGATGATCGCCCGCGGCAGTCAGCAGCTCATTTGCCGTGCCGTCAGTGCTGGCATCGTCGACGGCAATCAGCTCCCAGCTGCGACCCGCCATGGCGTCGCCAAGTTCGTTGATCAGAGGCGCCACGTTGCCGGATTCATTGAAGAAGGGCACGAGGACTGAAAATTCGATGGGCTGTGACGTCATCCAGGCAGGGTGCGTAGACATCGCGCGTTTTAATTAGCGCGAATTCTATCAGGCCGTTGCAGGCCCCAAGTGCGCGCATTAAAGTGTTTGGATTTGTTAAAAACGGCTTATACGATGGGGCATCGACTCTCGAAAATTTACACGCGAACGGGTGACGACGGCACGACGGGCCTCGGCGACGGTTCGCGTACGGAAAAATCCAGTGCTCGAATGTGGGCCATCGGCGAAATTGACGAGCTGAATTGCGCTCTCGGCCAGGTATTGAGCCATGACGTCCGCAACGATGTACGCGAATTGCTGGTCGATATTCAACACGACCTGTTCGACCTCGGCGGCGAACTTTCGATTCCGGGCAGCGGCTTTATTACCGCCGACGTGGTCGCGAAGCTGGAAACCGCGATTGACCGCTACAACGAAGAATTGCCTCCTCTCAAAGAATTTGTTCTTCCTGGCGGCGGGCACTCAGGGGCAGCCGCCCACTTGGCACGCGCCGTCTGCCGCCGCGCTGAGCGCCGGCTCTTTGCGATGGACAGCGAACAGCCACTGAACGAACACAGCATTCATTTCATCAATCGCCTGTCGGATTTACTGTTCGTGGTTGCCCGCATCACCGCGCGCGATTCCGGTGCTGGGGAAGTAATGTGGCAGCGCGGTAAAGATCGCCAGTAACACAACGTTTCAGGCATCGACGCGATGCCTGAACAAAAACCGGGCGCGCCTGGCTAGTTAATGCAAAACGTAGCGAGGGAGGCTAGGGTAGGAGAAGTCACGTCCGAGCGTCTGCTCCTGCGCTTCTGATAGACTCCGCGCGGTTCGCAAACCATTGAGCTCGTTTCGCCAAGGTCGTATCCATGAAAATTGCCTGTCTTGATTTTGAAGGCGTTTTGGTTCCGGAAATCTGGATCACACTGTCTGAAAAAACCGGAATATCAGATCTCAGGCTGACCACCCGTGACATTCCTGATTACGACCAACTGATGACCTATCGTCTCGGGATCATGGCGAAACACGGACTTGGATTCAATGAACTGAATGAAGCCGCGGGCAGCCTCGATCCTCTACCTGGTGCAGACGAGTTCCTGCGCTGGCTGCAGGCGCGCTACCAGGTTGCGATCATCTCCGACACTTTCCACCAGCTGGCCGGTCCGTTGTTGGGAAAGCTCAATTATCCGATGATGCTGTGCCATCAGCTCGTTGTTGGGGATGACGGTGCGATTACGGATTACCAGTTGCGGCAAAAAGATCCCAAGCGGCAGGCGGTCAAGGCCTTCCAGTCTTTGAACTACGAGGTCGTTGCAACCGGCGACTCCTATAACGACATCAGCATGCTTGAGCAGGCCAACACGGCCATGCTGTTCCGCCCGTCAGACAAGGTCCGGCTGGATTATCCTGATTATCCTGTGGCCGAGACCTACGCAGAACTGCAGGCAATGTTCGCCGCGGCTCAGGCTGACTGAGACTTATCCGGCATGTCGCGAAGCGCGGCGACGTCCCAACGCTCGAGCGCATATTGAAGCTGGTCCTGGACGGGCGCATCAACGACACCGTCCGGCAAATGCAGGCCCAGGAATTTCAGTGCATTGCTCATCACCTCCGGCGCACGCGATGATTGCACGGGTTCGGCTCCAGTCTGCTTACTGAGTTTGTTACCGTCGTCATCCAGTGCTACGGGTAAATGGCCGTAGCCGGGGGTCCTCAGCCCTAGGCATTGCTGCAGCCAGACTTGCTGGAGCGTCGACGGCATGAGGTCGACGCCGCGTATGACTTCGGTGATGCCGCTGTCAGCGTCATCGACAACGACGGCAAGGTGATAGGCGTACAGACCATCGCGCCGCTGCACAATAAAATCGCCAGTGGTCGCGCTTAAGTCGCCCTCGTACAGACCCTGAACCTGGTCATCGACTGCGATCGAACCCGCTTCGGTTTTAAGACGAATGGCGGTGCCCTCCGGCGATGACAAGCCACGCTTAAGGCAGGTGCCGGGGTAGGGGGCCGTGCCGAGCAGCCGCCGCGTGCAATCGCAGCGAAACAGCTGGTCTTGTGCCCACAGCTTTTCGAGTGCGCCCCTGTAGGCCTCGTGGCGCCGACTTTGATAAACCACGGCACCATCCCAGTACAGAGCAAGAGCTTCGAGCACGCGCAGAATTTCGTCCGCGGCGCCGTCGACTTCGCGCGGCGGATCGATGTCGTCGATGCGGACCAGCCAATGACCGCCCTGGGCCCTGGCATTGAGATAACTGCCGACGGCCGCTATAACCGATCCGAAATGCAGTGGGCCGGTGGGCGACGGCGCAAAGCGGCCCACCACGCGGGCTGTCATGTGTTCGAGCGAATGCGTGCGCAATAGAGGCTGGTCGCGCCGGCCACACCGACGGGTATGGCCAGAAAGTTCAACACGGGAATCATGGTCATGACTGTCATCATGCTGCCGAATCCGAGCGCCAGCCGGCGACGGGCGCGCATTTCTTCAATGACAGCGGGGAAAAAAGCACTGTGGTTGCCGAGCGGGCAATCGAGATATTCGAGACATAACATCCAGGCACCGAACAGGAGCCACAACAAGGGCGCACCCACGTTTAAGCCTGGAATAATGCTCAAGACCAGCAATGGCAGGGCGCGCAAAGCGATGTACAACAGCTTTCGGAGTTCGGCGACGATGGTCCTGCGGAAATCGGCAAGCATCCGTTTCATTGAAAACGGCGCTTCGGTTAGGTTATCGCTGAGGTGGCGTTCCACCGCTTGTGCCAGCATGCCATTGAACGGGCTCGCGACAATGTTCGCGATCAGTGTGAAGGTAAAGAACACCGTAATCGCAGCGAGCACCGCGAACAGCAGCCAGACGACCCATTGAATCCACTCTGGCCAGCTGTCGAGGTAGCGATCAATCGCGGTATCGAGTAGTGAACTGACACCAAAGATAGCGCCGGCGAACAACACGATGTTGATCACGAGCGGAATCACGACGAATCCCCGAATGCCTGGTTTTGAGATCAGACTGAAACCCTGCAGGGCGTGACGTACGCCGGCTACGAAACCGCCCTGGGTCGTCTCCATCAGGTTGTCCGTGCTGCTCATAGCGGTGGCACCACACTGCTTTCCGCAGGTCGCCAGTCGGACTGCCGATGTTCGGCGACGATGGTCGGGTAGGTGCCTCCTCGGACATTGAATCGCGCAGTCAGACGCGCGAATCGAGGGGCGCAGGCCGTCACGATGTCATCGAGAATAGTATTGGTGACCGCTTCATGAAAAGCCCCGTCATCACGAAAGGACCAGATGTAGAGCTTTAGCGCCTTGAGCTCGATGCAGGCACGATCAGGGATGTAGGCGAGGCTCATTTCGGCGAAATCAGGCTGTCCGGTGAGCGGGCACAGACAGGTGAATTCAGGCAGGCGTATATCAATCCGGTAATCGCGCCCGGGCGCCGGATTGTCGAAAATTTCGAGTGTTCGACTGGGTTTGTTATTCATCTGCTGATCCTGATTTGCTCGATCTTCCCAAGCCTTTTTGGAAGCTCGAAAACGCATGGCCGAAGGGCTTTTTGGATGACTCCGAGGATATTCTTTTTTCTTTTTTAATACAATCAGTTACAGCACCATGAACGCGCCCGCGTTACGATTGTGCGGGGCGATGGCGTTGGGTATGCTGTGCGCCCATGCGCATTAACAGAATCAAGATCTCCGGCTTCAAATCCTTCGTCGACCCCACAACCCTCACACTCCCCGGCAACCTCAATGGGGTGGTCGGTCCGAACGGCTGCGGCAAGTCCAACATTATCGATGCGCTGATTTGGGTCATGGGCGAGAGTTCCGCCAAGCACCTGCGCGGCGATTCGATGTCGGACATGATCTTTAACGGCTCCAATTCCCGTAAACCTGTGGGCCAGGCGACCGTCGAGATCGTATTCGACAACACCGATGGTGCGATCGGTGGCCAGTACGCGGGATTCGGCGAAATTTCGATTAAACGTACGGTCAGTCGGGATTCCGTCTCCAATTATTTTCTGAACGGTGCGCGCTGCCGCCGAAAAGACATTACCAATGTATTCCTTGGCACCGGTATCGGTGCGCGCGGTTATTCGGTCATCGAGCAGGGCATGATCTCCCGCGTTATTGAAGCCCGTCCGGAGGAGCTACGCTCGTTCCTCGAGGAAGCGGCCGGGATTTCGAAGTACAAAGAGCGCCGGCGCGAGACCGAAAATCGAATGCGCCATACCGACGAAAACATTGAACGCCTGAACGATATTCGCGAGGAGCTTCAAAAGCAGCTCAATCATTTGCAGCGACAGGCGCGAGCGGCGGAGCGATACCAGGTGCTCAAGGCGGAAGAACGCAAACTCGAAGCGAAATTGCTGGCGGTGCGCTGGAACACACTGTCCGGTGAAGGCGAGCAGGCGCGCAAAATCGCCGAAGACAGGGCGACGGAACTTGAAGCCGAAGTTGCGCGCCTGCGTGAAATCGAGGCCAACCAAACGAACTTTCGCGAAGCACAGTCGGAGGCGACCGAATCATTCAACAAAGTGCAATCGGAATTCTACCGCCACAGCAACGACATCACCCGGGTTGAACAGGCAATTAAGCACGCCGACGAACGCGAACAGACACTGGCCCAGGAGCTTCAGCAATCCCGCGCTCGTGCAGAGCAGGCAAAACAGACGATTGGCGAACTTGAGCATCAGATTGCCAGAATCAGACAGTCAATCGCGGCGTTGGAACCGGATTCCGCACGCTCCCGGGAGCGCGAGGAAGCTGCGACCACGGAATTGCAGGCTGCCGAAGGCAAACTCGAGGCGTGGCAGCATGAATGGGATGTGTTCAATCGCGAACACACGGAACTGGCGCAGCGCGAACATGCCGCGCAGATTCGGCTAGAGCACCTGCTTGCCGATGTTGCCGATCACGAAACCCGGCGTTCGGTATTGGACGAAGAGGCTGGCCGCATCGATACCAGCGAACTCGAAACAAGGCTCAATGGACTCAAGGCCACCCTTGAGGAACACGAACAATCGCGCCGCCGAATTTTTTCAGAGAGAAACGCCGTTCGCGGCAATCTTACGCAGAGCCGCGACGCTATCCAGACGCTGACTTCGGCCCTGCACGAATTACAAAGCGACCTCGAATCACAACGCGGGCGGCTGGCTTCATTGACAGCACTGCAGGAAGATGCCTTTGGCGGTGACCAGGAAGCGATCGAAAACTGGCTTAGGGATGCGGGTCTCGAAACCGCCGGACGTCTGGCCGAATTCATTGACATTGAACCAGGCTGGGAGTTGGCGTTGGAAGCTGTTTTGCGCATACCGTTGGGCACGTTGTATGGGGACAATCTGCTCAACGGCCTTGAGCTTCCGACCACTAGCCGTCCCGGTGGCCGAGTCACCTTGATAGCACGCGGCGAAGCGGCAGTGACCAGCCTGGACAACAGTGATGAAGCTCTGCTGATGCGCCACGTACGCGGACCACAGGAATTGAAATCCATGCTCGTCGGCGTCTACACAGCCCCGGACCTTCAGACCGCCCAACAGCTTCGTGCTCGAATACAGCCACATGAAGTGGTCGTCATGCGAGACGGCACCTTGCTCGGTGATACTTGGACCCAATTCAGAGGGCGCGAAGAACGAGAGGACAATGTGCTGACCCGCGAGAGGCGCATCGCGGAACTCGATACCACGATTGAACAACACACCGCGGACGTCGCGAATCTGCGGCAGCAGCTCGACCAGGCGCAGTCGCGCTATCGCGAAGAGGAAGAGGAAGAACACCGACTGACAGCCGAACTGGATCAACTGGTCACCCAGGTCAGCACGGATCGTGAAGGACTCAGCCAGGTAGAGGCGGAGTACGGCCGTCGCCAGGCACGTGCGGCAGACGTGCGCGCCGAACTTGATCGAATCGGGCAGCAGTCGAACGAAAACCAGGAGTCGATCGCGGCACTTCGCGACGAGCAACGCGGCGCAGAGCGGAAATTGCGTGAACACGGTAGTAATCGGGACCACCTGGTTGAACGGCGGAGCGATATTCAGAACGAACTCGATACCGAGCGCGAGAACTGGAAAAGCTGCCGCGAAGCTGCTCACGCACTTGAACTCAAGCTGCAGGCCGAACGCGCACGGGCCGAGTCCCTCGCCGCTACTTTGATGCGCGATCAGGAAGTACAAGTGCAAACGACCAACCGCATCGATGAGCTCGAAGCGGCGATGTCGGGGTTGAGGACGCCACGCGAGCAGATGGAATCCGAACTCGAATCAACACTGAAACTGAAACTCGAAACCGAAACCAAAGTTACTGAAGCGCGCCGTCAGCTCGGCGAATTCGAGGAAACTTTGCGTCAGGCGGAAACGCAACGTACTGCGATCGAGCAAGGCGTCAGCGCGCAGCAACAGCGCCTCGAACAGGCACGTCTTGATCAGCGCGCCATCGAAGTCCGCCTGCAGGAGTTGCTCAGTCGATTCGAGCAAACTGAGGAAAACCTCGATCAGACCGTCGAAGCGCTCGGAGTTGAGGAAGACCAGGCCAGTGTCGAGACTGAAATCAAGCGTTTGGGCGACCGTATTTCGCGCCTGGGCCCGATCAACCTTGCGGCCATTGACGAGTTTAACCAGTTGTCCGAGCGCAAGACGTACCTAGATCAGCAGTTCAGCGATCTGACTGAGGCGTTGGAGACGCTGAAGGAGGCGATCCGGAAAATCGATCGGGAGACCCGGACTCGTTTCAAAGAAACCTACGACAAGGTCAATAACGGTTTGCAGGCCATGTTTCCGATACTGTTTGGCGGTGGCCACGCCTACCTGGAACTGACCGGAGATGACCTGCTCGAGACCGGCGTGACGGTCATGGCCCGACCGCCGGGCAAACGCAACAGCACGATTCACCTGCTGTCTGGCGGTGAGAAAGCGCTGACCGCGCTGGCGTTTGTGTTTTCAATTTTCGAATTGAACCCGGCGCCATTTTGCCTGCTCGACGAGGTCGACGCGCCGCTTGATGACGCCAATGTGGTGCGGTTGACTGACATGCTCACGACTATGTCGCAGAATATTCAATTCCTGTTTATTTCTCATAATAAGATTACGATGGAAATTGCTGAGCAGTTGGTTGGTGTGACGATGCAGGAAGCCGGTGTTTCGCGATTAGTATCGGTCAACATGGAAGAAGCGGTGGAACTGGCGCAATCAGCGTAGTCGGTCAGTCAGTATGATCAGGAATCGAACATGTCATTACGCATCGTACTGATCATTGTTGGAGTCGTGATCATAGCGGGCGTCTGGTTTGCAACCGGAGTAATTCGCAGGCGCCAGGCGCGGGCATCGTTTCAGCGTCGCTTTTCACGCCTCGACATGCAAGACGTCATCCTCGATCACACGGAAGACGAACTCACCGAGACGACCGATTCCCCGCAGATCGAGGCACGTGGATTCCCCACCCAACTGCCGCCCACGCTGCGGGACATCCCCAACGAAGTCGTGCTGCCGCCGCAGAAAGCTTCAGTTGACGATCTGCCGCGGGTGATCAACGACATTGAAGCGACCGACGAACTGACCAATGAGCGCATTCGCACCGACCAGATGGATTTATTCGGTGCGGCCGGCGAAGAAGTCGGCACGACCCAAACACTGGGCAACATGCTGCCGGAATCGATCTCCGGGGAGATGCCGGACACGGGCCTACTGACGCTATACATTCGCGCCCATGACGGCAAAGAATTCATCGGAACCGATGTCATCAGCGCACTGAACGCGGTTGGCATGGTCCACGGAGAGATGGATATTTTTCACCACTTCGGCAGTGGTGACCTGAAGTGCGACACCGCGGTCTTCCAGGCGGCGAACATGTTTGAGCCTGGGACTTTCGAGTTGTCCAAGATTGAAGCGTTTCGGACCACAGGTGTTGCATTGTTCATACAGCTACCAGGCCCCCTCGACGGCGCGGTCGCGTTTGAGCTATTGCTAAACAGTGCGCAACGCTTGAGCGAACTCGTCGGCGGCGAAGTCTTTGCCGGCCCGCGTTCGCCATTGAGCAACATTCAGATCGCCCAAATGCGACAAATCGCGCAACGCTACAAGAATGCCGGCGGATGATTCCAACAAGCTTCGGGCTGAGACTTTACGCGCCGAGTTAAACCGACACAATCACGCCTACTACGTTCTCGACGATCCGGTTCTCCCGGATGCCGAATACGACCTCATGTTGCGTGAGCTCGAAGCTCTTGAGCGGCGTTTTCCGGAGCTGCATGCTCCCAATTCACCGACCCAGCGCGTGGGTGCGGCGCCATCAAAGCAGTTCGCGACGGTGCAGCATGCCATTCCGATGCTGTCGCTGGCGAACGCCTTGGACGAGTCGGAATTTTCAGGATTTTACCGGCGCGTCAGTGAGAGCCTGGACACGGACGAAGTCGAATTCGCGGCCGAACCCAAGCTGGACGGACTTGCGATCAGCCTGCTTTATGAAAACGGCGAGTTCGTTCGCGCTGCAACGCGCGGTGACGGTGTCCATGGTGAGGATGTCAGCCACAACGTGCGCACCATACGCGCGATACCCTTGAGCCTGGATGTAGGACAGGCGCCCCGCACACTCGAAGTGCGTGGCGAAATCTATATGGAAAAAGCCGGGTTCGATGTGCTCAACGCGCGCCAGGAAGAAGCCGGCGAAAAGGTATTCGCAAATCCGCGCAATGCCGCAGCCGGAAGCCTGCGCCAGCTTGATCCACGTATCACAGCGACTCGTCCCTTAACCATTTGCTGTTATGGCATTGGCCTACTCGAGGGCATCGAACGTCCACCGACCCAAGCCGGGGCCCTGGCATACCTGAGAGAATTGAGATTTCGCGTTTCAGACAAAGCCACCGTGGTACGCGGCGAAAAAGCTGGGCTCGAATTTTTCAGGTCCATCGCGAGTGAAAGAGCGCAACTCGGGTACGAAATTGATGGCGTCGTCTACAAGGTCAATGCCGTTACAGCGCAGCAAAGCCTGGGACAGGTGTCGCGGGCGCCTCGGTGGGCGGTGGCCCTGAAGTTCCCGCCAGACGAGCGGACGACCCGGGTACTTGCGATCGATGTTCAGGTCGGACGGACCGGCGTGCTGACGCCGGTGGCGAGGCTAGAACCGGTTTTTGTTGGCGGTGTCACGATTACCAATGCGACCCTGCACAATGCCGACGAAATCGCGCGCAAAGATGTTAGGGTCGGCGACAAGGTCGTCGTGCGCCGGGCCGGCGAAGTCATTCCCGAAATTGTTCGGGTCGTGGAAGAATCCCGCCCCGCCAACACGGTGCCGTACGTCATGCCGGAACATGTGCCGGAAGCAGAACGCGCGCAGCTGAGACAGTCGATAATCCACTTTGCCTCCCGGCGCGCGTTCGATATCGAAGGGCTGGGCGACAAGCTGGTGCAGCAACTGGTCGAAGCGGACCTGATTGCGGATGCCGCCGACCTGTTTACCCTTGATGCAGAAACGCTTGCCGGACTTGAACGCATGGGCAAAAAATCGTCGACGAATCTCGTCAACGCGATTGCGGCGAGCCGGGAAACGACGTTTGAGCGACTGATTTACGCGCTAGGGATTCGTGAAGTCGGCGAAGCCACTGCAAGGAGCCTCGCCGCAAGGTTTGGTAGCCACGCGGCGCTTGGATCGGCCTCGGATGAGGCCCTCAAGGGCATCGAGGACGTCGGGCCAATAGTCGCAAAACACGTCGCGGGCTGGTTCGCTTCGCCGGAAAACCAGACGCTGTTGGATAAATTGAAGGCTTATGGCGTGCACTGGCCCGAATACGAGGCGCGGGTACCGGCAGGTGCGGGACCGCTGGAAGGCGTGACGTGCGTGATTACCGGTACACTTTCATCGATGAAGCGAGACGAGGCCAAGGCGCATCTTCAGGATCTCGGTGCCAAAGTTTCCAGCTCGATATCAAAAAAAACTTCCTGTCTGTTTGCCGGTGCCAATGCCGGCTCGAAGCTCACTAAAGCGGAACAGCTTGGTGTGCCGGTAATCGATGAGATCGGGCTGACCGATATTCTCAGAGACCCCACGGCACTCAGTCGGTTGCTCGCAGCCCAGGGCGAGTAGCGGCGACAAGCACCAGGCTGCGCCCCGGCCATTTTGCCTCAAACAACACGTCGTCGCCACGTTGCTACCGTTTGGCTGCACCTCACCGGGCAGCAAATACACGGCACCAACGTTGGCGGTGACCGTGTAACCGTCAGAGGCGGCATCAATACAGAGATCCTCGAGTGCGACCGTGATGATAGCTGCCTGACGCTGGTTGTCTTTGGCAGAAGTCGCTAACAGTAAGCTCAGGTCAACTTAAATCGACGATCGAGCCGTGGAGCTCCAGGCGCCGCGCGGGCAGCAGGCTGTCAACAAAATGACCGGCGACAGGTTCGATCATTTCCGTTTCGGCTTCATTGCCGGCTGGAAAAATCTGGCGCCGCAGCTCGGTATTAACGGCCGGCGGCACAAGCCCCACCACGCTCACATTCGTGCGCGCGCCGTTTTCGGCGGCGTAAAGTTCAAACAGCCCTTCTGCCGCGCGCTGTGATACTCCGAAGGCACCCCAATTCGCTTTTCCGGCCGAGTGGCTACCGGCCAGCGTAAAAACAACCGTCGCGCCGTCCGCTTGTTTCAACGCCGCGTCACAGGCGCGCAGCAACAGAAACTTGCTGTGCAGATTCACCTGAAATACCCGCGCCCATTGCTCGCCGTCAAAATGGGCGAGGGGTGATATTTCTCCAAGCATGGCGGCGTTCAGGATCAGCCCATCTAGGCTGCCGAACTGATCCACTATCAATTCGCAAATGTCCGCATAGTCATCGGCCGTCGCGCGTTCCAGATTCAATGGCAAAAGAACCGGCTCTGCCCCCCCGGCACGAATCGCGAGGTCGGCGACCTGCTCGAGAGCAGGGACATCGCGTCCGGCGATGAGCGTCGTCGCGCCGGCACCGGCGCAGGCAATTGCAACAGCGCTGCCGATACCACGGCTCGCACCTGTAATGAGTATTGTTTGCCCATCCAGGGCCCCGCTTCGCATCGTGTTCATGGCGGGTTAGCTGAAATCTCCGGCGCGCAGCACGGTGTCGCGACGGTATTTCTGGTCATCGGTATCGGGGTGATCGAGCGTGTAGTGCAGGCCTCGGCTCTCGCGCCGTTTCATGGCCGAACGAATAATCAACTCTGCCACCTGAACCAGGTTCCGCAATTCAAGCAGGTCGCCGGAGATGGTGAAATTGCCGTAGAACTCAGAGATTTCGGTATGTAGAAGATCAACTCGGCGCCGCGCTCGCTGCAGACGTTTGGAAGTGCGCACGATGCCGACGTAGTCCCACATCAAACGGCGTAATTCGTCCCAGTTATGAGATACGACGACCGCCTCATCAGCGTCGACAACCTGACTCTCGTCCCACGGCGGTAGCGATTCCAGCAATGGGATTTCGTCAATCGATTCCATCACCGATCGCGCAGTCGCCTCGGCGACGACCAGGCATTCAAGCAACGAATTGCTGGCCATCCTGTTCGCACCATGCAGGCCGGTACAGGCAACTTCACCGACCGCATACAGCCCGTTCAACGACGTCCGCCCGCTGCAGTCTGTAACCACGCCACCACACAGGTAATGAGCCGCGGGGACTACCGGGATCGGGTCAACCGTAATGTCGATGTTGTATTCAAGACAGCGTTCGTAGGCGTTCGGGAAATGGTCCTTGATGAACGCGCCCGGTTTATTGGTCATGTCGAGGTATACGCAATCGAGGCCAAGGCGTTTCATTTCGTGATCAATCGCACGTGCAACGATATCTCGCGGGGCGAGTTCAGCGCGTTCGTCAAACTCAGGCATAAACCTCGTGCCATCGGGCAGGATGAGCAGGCCACCTTCACCACGCAGCGCTTCGGTCAGGAGCAGTGTTTTGGCATGCGGATGGAACAGGCAGGTGGGGTGAAATTGAACAAATTCCATGTTTGCGACGGCGCAACCGACACGCCAGGCCATGGCAATACCATCGCCCGTGGCAACATCCGGATTACTGGTGTAGAGGTACACCTTGCCGGCACCGCCAGTCGCTAGGATTGCTACCCGCGCGGCGATTGTGATGACCTCGTGACGTTCAAGATCGTAAACATAAGCTCCCGCGCAGCGGTCCGGAATCATGCCCAACCGGCCGGTGCTGACCAGGTCAATCGCCATGTGTGATTCGAGCAGGGTGATGTTCGGATGCTCACGCACACGCTCCACCAGTGTGGTTTCGATGGCGCGACCGGTAGCGTCTGCCGCGTGCACGACCCGTCGGTGACTGTGCCCACCCTCGCGCGTCAGATGAAACTCGACTGTACCGGATTTCGATTGCCGGGTGGAAAAAGGGACGCCCTGTTCGAGCAGCCATTCGATGCGTTCACGCCCATGTCGAACAATATGATCGACCACTGGACGGTGACACAAACCAGCGCCGGCGATGAGTGTGTCCTCGGTGTGGGATTCAACGGAATCGGACTGATCCATGACCGCTGACACGCCCCCCTGAGCATAGAAGGTGGCAGATTCCTCGATGGTGGATTTGCTGAGCACAACCACGCGCAGGCGCTCGGCGAGCGCCAGCGCCACGCTCAGGCCCGCAGCGCCGCTGCCGATAATCAATACGTCGGAGGAGTCAGTCGAGTTCAATATTCAGACGTTGGTTGGTGCGTTCGGCCTTAACGACGGATGGTTTCGGTACAATTCGCCTGCAGCGAGCTTCGATGTCTAGCGAACTTAAATGCCTCGCGATGGTCAAACCAGTAGCGCCCAGCAGATTTCAGAATAATGATACAGGGATAGGCCCCTAAATGGGCGATAAAACGACTGACAGAGAGCTGGTCAAGCGTGTCCAGCAAGGTGATAAAGCCGCTTTTGATCTGCTTGTCCTCAAGTATCAACATCGAATCGTGAAACTCGTGTCCCGTTATGTCCGCGACTACAGTGCTGCCTTGGATGTTACCCAGGAGACCTTTCTGAAGGCCTATCGGGCGCTGCCCCATTTTCGCGGAGACAGCGCGTTTTACACCTGGATTTATCGCATTGCGATCAATACCTCTAAAAACTACCTGGTCTCGATGTCGCGCCGGCCAACTAAAGTTGACCTGGTCGATGATGATGGTAAGCACTTTGATGTCGAGGCCCTGCAGAAAACCCTCGACACCCCCGAACACCTGCTCCTGACCGACGAAATCAGGACGACCATTCTGGAAGCAATAGAAAAACTACCGGAAGATTTACGCGAAGCCGTGACCCTGCGTGAGGTCGACGGCCTGAGTTACGACGAAATAGCCGAAGCCATGGCCTGTCCGATTGGCACGGTTCGATCACGCATATTTCGTGCACGCGATGCCATTGACCAACAGCTCAAGCCGCTTCTCGAGCACTAGCCCAGGAACCAGCTGATATGAAAGAAGAGATTTCCGAATTTGTTGACGGTGAGACCGCAAGCGAACATTACGATGCGGTGATAGCGCACCTGACCGATGACGACGTTGCCAAGGGTGCCTGGCGCCGCTATCACCTGATTGGTGATGTTCTGCGCGGGACCCACAGCGAATCGAACAAGGCGCCGGCCACCCAGGACGCCAATGTGGTGCCTTTGCCGGCCGCGGAATCGCGTGCGCCCGGACCATTGACCGGATTGGCCCTTGCGGCATCGGTCGCGTTGCTGGCGGTAGTTTTTGTGCTGCGGTCATCGCCCGAACCGGTCTCACCGGCGCTTGAACTGGCCGACCGCCCGGCGCCCGCTGCCGCAGCGCTACCGGCTCTCAACCCGGCCATGGGCTATACGGTCGCGGTACCGGCGGGAGATGCAAAACGCCTGGAAGGCTATCTCGTCAATTTTAACGAACAGCGGTCCCGTCACGGTGTGCCCGGGGTGCATCCTTATGTTCGAATCGTGAGTTTTGATGCTCAGTAGCTCTCTGCAGCGGACGGCATCTTTACTGACGGTTCATCAGGCTGGTCCATCCCGCAAATGCTCATCCGTTCAATCAATCATTCTGACTTTCGACACCCGCATCGTGAAGCTATTGAATAGTCATCAGAGAAACACTTGGCGACCGCGCCAGCGCCGGAATTGCCCGTTCGTACTGTGTTTGCTCACTCTGCAGTTTCTTTTATCCTCACCCGTACTCGCGGCTGACGCGCTGGCGCGGCAGATGCTACGGGACATGCACGAGGCGACGCGCATGCTGAATTACGATGGCGTGTTCGTTTATCAACGCGGTCACGAAATCGACAGCATGAGACTGGTCCATCTATACGCTGACGGCGACGAAAAAGAACGCTTGATTTCGCTATCGGGACCGGCGCGCGAAGTCATCCGCGACGGCGAGCTGGTGACCTGCGTTTTTGCCGACGATCGGGCAGCGATGGTTGAAAAGTCCCAACCACGCGATCTGATCGGCGTTGGCTTTTCGGCGCCGGTAGAAACGTTGGAGAAGAATTATCAGTTCACGCTCGGCAGCCACGAGCGCGTTGCGGGCCGGGACGCTCAAATCATCACTATCGAACCAGAAAGCGAAGACCGCTATGCCTACCGCCTATGGGTCGATAACGATTCGAAGCTACTGCTGAAATCGGTGATTCTCGGTGCGAGTGCCCAGGCCCTGGAACAAGTGCAGTTCACGCACCTTGAGGTTCTGGACGCCATACCGCCGGCGCGCATGGCGCCGGAGCTCACGGGCAGCGGTTTCACCTGGCGTATGGATACGGGGGGCCGTCAAAGAATCGATGAATCACAATCCATCCCCTGGCAGGTTGATTGGATCCCAAACGGATTCACCATGGAAGATCACAAGATTCAGAACATGGCGACCAGCGAGATGCCCGTTGGACATCTGGTGTACTCTGACGGGCTTGCAATGGTGTCTGTATTTATCGAAAAGCTGATGCCGGACGCAACCCCTATGCAGGGATTTTCTTCACGCGGAGCCGTTAATGCTTTTAGCCGGGTTGCTGAAGAACACCAGATTACTGTGGTCGGCGAGTTGCCGCTGCAAACGGTCAGACGCATTGCGGGGGCGGTGGTTAGAACGAATGGCGAGTAGCACATACATGCACAACAAAAGTTACAGATCTTTTAGCTTGAGCACGATGATCAATGAGCCCGGCCAGGGTCTCCCGAACACGAACGTTTGTCGCCGGTTAGCAGCTTTGACCGGCGTCGCACTTGCTCTGTTCTCCTGTAACCTCGTGGCCTCGGTGAACGGCCTTCCGGATTTCACCGAACTCGCACGCGACAACAGCCCCGCGGTCGTGAATATCAGCACGACGGTCAAACCCGAGACGACGATTTCACGTTTGCCGGAGGGGTTTTCGAGCCCCGATATCCCGGAAGACAGCCCTTTGTCTGAATTTTTTCGGCGCTTTTTCGGCGAGGAAGGTCCAGGTGGTGGTCCCGGCGCGCCCGACCCGAGATCATCGCTGGGGTCCGGGTTCATTATTTCCGAAAACGGTTACGTCATTACCAACAATCACGTGGTGCGCGAAGCTGATGAGGTTATTGTCCGCATGTCGGATCGCAGCGAGTTCCGGGCCGAAATTATTGGTTCTGATCCACGCAGTGATATCGCCGTGCTCAAGATCGAAACAGACGTTAAATTGCCTGCGGTCCGGCTCGGCAGTTCAGACGACCTCGATGTCGGGGAATGGGTGCTGGCAATCGGTTCACCATTCGGCTTCGACTACTCGGTGACGGCCGGAATCGTCAGCGCAAAGGGCCGAAGCCTGCCGAATGAAAACTACGTGCCCTTTATTCAAACCGATGTCGCCATCAATCCAGGTAATTCAGGTGGCCCTCTATTCAATCTCGAGGGCGAAGTCGTTGGCGTCAACTCGCAGATTTACAGTCGCACCGGCGGTTTTATGGGCGTTTCCTTTGCCATTCCGATCCAGGTCGTGCTGAACGTTTATCAGCAACTCCGTGACAAGGGTTCGGTGACGCGCGGCTGGCTGGGTGTGTTGATTCAGGATGTCACACAGGAACTCGCCGAATCATTCAACATGGACAAGCCCAAAGGCGCACTCGTATCGAAGGTGCTTGATGACAGCCCGGCGAAGAAGGGCGGGGTTGAAACCGGTGATGTGATTGTGACCTTCGATAAAGAGGCGGTCGAACGCTCGTCTGATTTACCGCCGATCGTCGGCACGACCCAGGTTGGGGACAAGATTGCGGTCGAGGTCATCCGCAACGGCAAGGCTAAAAATCTCACGATCGAAATCGGCGCCTTGCCGGAAGAAGACAGCGAAATAGCGAGCCGCGCCGCAGATCCGGAAAGTCCGAAGGTCAACAAAAAACTGGGTATTGCAGTGGCAAACCTGAGCAAGCAACAACGCGAAGCGCGAAATATCGACGGTGCCGGGGTTATCGTCACTGAGGTGACCGACGGGCCGGCAGGGGCGGCCGGGATCCGCAGCGGAGACATTATCCTGCAACTGAATAACGAAGAAATCAGTGACGTTGGCGGTTTTAAGAAGGTCACCAAGCAACTTGAGCCCGGTAAGGCAGTGCCGGTACTTATTCAGCGGCAGGGTGGTCCCTTATTCCTGGCAATTAAGATTCCTGGTACTGACGACAAACAATAGGGCCGAAGATTCCGACGCTGTTTTATGTTGAGGCTGACGCTGTACAGCAGGTCGTATTGTGGACTGTGCGATGAATTGCTAGTGGCGCTGGAACAACACCCACGGGCCGGAACTGATTTCGCCGTCGACGTGGTTGACATCAGGACGCAAGCAGACCTCGAAACGCGCTACGGATTAATCGTGCCGGTTTTGAATTACGGTGAAGAGCGGCTTTGCGCTGGTGTTTACGGCGAGGGCCTGTGGCAAAAGATTGACGCGTTACTGGCTAGGGCGGACCGCGACGGCTAAACGAGCTGGTTGATGACCGTTTACACGGGACACGGAAACCGATTTGTGTCGGATATTGCCGTGCAGCATGGACGTCGCTTGCTGTAGAATCGCGCATCCTTTTGCCAGCAGTCATGCCACGGCCTATCCCCACTCATGTCGCGCAGCCTTTCCGAAATCCGCAATTTTTCGATCATCGCGCACATCGATCACGGCAAATCGACGCTGGCTGACCGGTTCATCCAGATCTGCGAGGGTCTGAGCGAACGGGAGATGGCCGCGCAAGTCCTCGACTCAATGGACCTGGAGCGTGAGCGCGGCATCACCATCAAGGCGCAAAGCGTGAGCCTCGATTTCACCGCCCAGGATGGTAAGACCTACCTGCTGAATTTTATCGACACGCCCGGGCACGTTGATTTCAGCTATGAGGTCTCACGTTCGCTCGCCGCCTGCGAAGGTGCTTTGCTGGTTGTCGATGCGGCACAAGGCGTCGAAGCCCAGTCCGTGGCGAACTGCCACACCGCAGTTGATCAGAACCTCGAGGTGCTGCCGGTACTGAACAAGATTGATTTACCGTCAGCTGAACCCGACCGCGTTTGCAGTGAAATCGAAGACATTATCGGTATCGATGCAACCGACGCACTCAGGGTCAGCGCCAAGACCGGGGACGGTGTACCAGATCTGCTCGATGCCCTCGTACAGCGGGTGCCCGCGCCGAAGGGAAACCCGGACGGTCCGCTCAAAGCCCTGATCGTCGATTCGTGGTTCGACAATTATCTGGGTGTGGTGTCACTGGTACGCGTGGTCGATGGCAGGCTCCGCCAGGGCCAGAAGATACGCATCATGTCGACGGGTAGAGATGCCGCCATTGACGAACTAGGTATCTTTACGCCCAAGCGAGCACGCAAGCCTGGGCTGGACACCGGCGAAGTTGGATATTTCGTGGCGGGCATAAAGGACATCGACGGCGCGCCGGTCGGCGACACCATCACCGAGGAGCGCCGCCCCTGCGACGAGCCGCTTCCGGGATTCAAGCCGTCGGTGCCAGTTGTCTTCTGCGGCCTGTTTCCTATGGACACGAATGATTTCTCCGGCCTTCGCGAGGCGCTCGAGAAGCTGTCACTGAACGACTCCTCCTTCTCCTTCGAGGCGGAGACGTCCGCCGCGCTCGGCT